>NZ_JALHBK010000020.1:0-161347 GCF_031570565.1 Nonomuraea sp. 3-1Str | reverse complement strand
CCCGCTCGCCCGCGCCACGGCCTTGGCCAGCTGCGTCTTGCCCACCCCGGCGGGCCCCTCGACCATGCGACGAACGCGGCGAGCAGGGCGCGGCGCAGGCGCATGCCGCGCGGCGGGGATGCCATGGCTGTCGGTCCTTCCATGCCGGAGATCACTCGTGTTTCCGGCACCGACGCTAGGGATCACGCCTCGTGGTCGTCCTCACCCCGGGGAGCCCACTTCGGCGTAGCTCTCAGGTATGACCCGGGCTCGCCGGCGTGTAGCGGTTATATGGCCGATTTGTAGAGCCCGGCCTGATCGTCTACAGGCAGAGGGGCGGCGTTTGCCCCTCGTACCGCACGAAAAGGGAGACACCCATGGTGAAGACCGCTCGCCGCTACGCCAAGTACGCCGTCAGCGCCCTGTCGACCGCCGTGTTCATCCTCAACGGCTGACGTCGTCCCGCGTCCCCCGGGCTCTCCGGGGCCCGGGGGACGCACCGCGCCATCAGCGAGAAGCAGGGAGAGGCATGTTCGGCACAGCGGTGCGGCAACTGGGCTACGCGTGGTCGATGATGTCGGGCCGCAGGTTCCGGATCCGGGACGTACGCGCCCTGGTGGACGACACGCGGGCGACCATGGAGGCGTTCGGCTCGCCGGGCGAGGGCTCCGACGACATGCTGGCGGCCACCGACCCCGAGATCCAGGAGGACCTCACCAGGCGGCGCATGCGCCGGACGATCAAGCACGCCATGGCGGAGGTCCCCTACTACCGCCGCCTGCGCGACCCCGACGACATCCCGCCGACGCCCAAGCTCGCCCTGAGGGGCATGCCCTCCGCGTTCGTCTCCGACCTGGCCCGCCCGGCCGTGCTCGCCCACACCACCGGGACGACGGGCAGCCCCACGCTCGTCTGGTTCTCCGCGTACGAGATCGAGCTGATGTCCTCCATCTCCGCGCTCGGCCTCATGCTCGCCGGCGGCCTGCGCTCCGATCATCTGTGGGCCAACGCGATCAGCTCCCGTTCCATCGCCCAGATCCTGGTCGAACGGGCGGTGCCGATGACGGGCGCGGGCTTCATCCACCTGGGCATGGTCGATCCACGTGCCACTCTCGACCGGCTGGCCACGCCGCTGCACGTGCCCGGCAAGCAGCCGCTGATCACGCACCTCAACGTGACCGCCTCCTACCTCGGCGCCCTGGTCCAGGAGGCCGAGCGCGGCGGCTGGAGCCCGCGCGACTTCGGGCTGGCCGAGGTGTACTCCGGCGGCGAGGTGCTGACCGACGCGCTGCGCGTGCGCGCCGAGCAGGCCCTGGGCGCCAAGGTCTTCGACGGGTACTCCATGACCGAGGTCGCGCCCGTCGCCGGGCGGGTGTGCGACGACGGGCATCTGCATCTTCCGCCCGACCAGGGCCTCGTCGAGGTGCTCGACCCGGTCACCATGGAGCCCGCCGGCCCGGACGCGCTCGGAGTGCTGGTCATCACCCCGTACTCCACCTTCCGCGACACGACGCTGCTGCTCCGCTACGTCACCGGCGACATGGTCAGGACGTTGCCCGAGCCGGCCACGTGCGCGATGGCGGCGATCCCGGCGACCTCCCGCCTCCTGGGGCGCTCCGTCGACGGCGAGGTGACCACCCGTGACGTGCTGGACCTGCTGCAGGCCGAGCCCGCGCTGCCGCTGCCGACGAGGTTCGCGATCGAGGACGGCGTCCTGCACGTGGTGTCGGGCAAGGACGACCCGGCGCTGCTCGGCCGGCTGGAGGAGCGGGCCGGGGCGTTGGCGATCAGGGGCATCAGGCTGGTCGAGACCCCCGACGAGCTGCCCAGCCCCTGCCAGGTCCGGGCCGACCTGATCGAGCACAGCTTCGAGCACGCCGCTCCCCTTCCGATCGGAGTCCGATGACCGCGCACGTCGTGGGCCTGCACGCGCTCATCGCCCTGGCCATCGTGCTGGCGGGGCTCTTCCTGACCCGGTACGCGATCCCGCGCCCGCCGGTCGGCCGGTTCGTCGGGGCGGACATCGCGGTCATGGTCGTGGCGCTGGTGGCGATGCCGTTCGCGTACCTGCACATCCCCGTGGGGATCGTGGTGACCGTGTTCGGCGTGGTGGTCTTCACCTTCGCGCAGCTCACCCTCGCCCCCGTGATCGGCGGCAGGGCGGCCGCGATCTCCGCGGGGCTGCTGTGCTGCGGCGACGTGGCGGCGTACTTCGCCGGCTGGACGCAGGCCGTGCTGGTGCTGAACGACGTCGCGGTGATCCTGCTCGTCGTGGGCGCGGTCAACCTCTGGGTCCAGACGGCCATCACCCCGGCCCAGGTGGCGGCCCTGGCGGCCGCGCTGACCTGCTACGACACGCTGGCCACCGGGCTCAGCTCGCTCACGCTCGACTTCGTGGCACGGCTGGACGGACTGCCGTTCGCGCCCGTGCTGGCCACCCGTTACGGCGCCGACCCGTCGATCGCCGGACTGGGCGACTGCCTCATGCTGGCGTTGTGGCCGCTGGTGGCCTTCAGGTGGTACGGCAGGCGCGCCGGATGGACGGCGGCCGGGATCGACGCCGTGCTGCTGGCCGTGATGGTCGCGGCCTTCCTGTCCGGCAGCGGCGCGGTGCCGCTGCTGAGCATCCTCGGGCCGCTCATCGTCGTGCAGTGGCTCTTCTGGCGCCGGCGCCCCACTGCGGCGCCGTCGCGGCCGCAGGTGGAGCAGGCGCTCGGCGGCACGATCCCCGGCGGGGTGTGGGTGGCGCTGGCCGACGGCCAGGTCGTCGGCGAAGGGCCGACCCCCGGCCGGGCCAGGCAGGCGGCACGCCTGTCGGGAGCGGAGGCCGTACCGGTGATCAGGTATCAGCCGGCCAGGTAGGCCTCCACCCGCGCGCGCTCCGGTCCGCTCTCGAACAACTCGATCGACTCGCGCCACGCCGCGGCCGCGCGCTCGCGCTCCCCCAGCTCGGCGTGCGCGCGCCCGAGCTCCCTGAGCACGCGGGCCCGCCACACCGGCGGCCCGTCGGTCCCGAGCCGCTCGCGGACGGTGCCCAGCAGGCCGAGCGCCTCCCCGGCGCGGCCCTGCCGCAGCCGCACCTCGCCGAGCGCGTACGTGGCCAGGGCCTCCCCCAGCTCGTCGCCGCACTCGCGGAAGAGCGACCGGGCCCGGCCGAGCGCGTCCACGGCCTCCTCGAACCCGCCGAGCGCCCCCACCGCCTCACCGAGCCTGCGCAGCACCTTGCTCACCGCGACACGGTCCCCGATGGCCTCGCTGAGCACCAGGCTCTCCCGGTAGCACCGCACCGCCTCGGCCACGTCACCGCGCATGTAGCGGACCGTGCCCAGAGCCCGCAGCAGGTCGCCGCGCACCCGGGGGTCGTCGCCCGCCTTGGCCAGCCGCTCCTGGCAGAGCCGCATCGCCTCGCCGTACCGGCCGAGCTCCATGTGGATCCAGATGGGCCAGATCGCGGCGTAGTCGACCCCACTACTGTCGCCCAGCTCCTCCATCATGGCGATGGCGCGGTTCGCGGCGTCCAGCCCCTGCTCCCAGAGCCCGGCCCCGTGGTGGCACGCGGCCAGGTTGATCAGCGCGTACGCGGCCCCGTGCGCGTCGCCGATCCGCTGGAAGTCCCGTAACAGCCGGCCGAAGTGCGCGCTCGCGTTCCCGTAGGCCCCTCGCGACAGCGGCACCCCGGCCAGGAGCAGCTCCGCCCGCAGCGCGATCCGCTCACCGGGAGCCGCGGCGATCACGAGCCGCTGCAGCCGCTCCACGTCGTCGAGGAACCCTTCGAGGTTCAGATACGCGGACAGGTGGTGCGCCAGCTCGGCGGCCTCCTCCGCCATCCCCAGGTCGAGGGCCACCTGCACGCTGTGGATGAGCGTCCTGCGCTCGGCGGCCAGCCACGCGACGCCCACCCCCGCGGTCGCCTCGGCCTCCGGGTACGGCGGCGCGGTCGGTATGGGCAGCTCGCGGGTGGCGGCCCTGATCCGGCGCAGGCACTCCGTCACGTGCCTGGCCAGCGCCGCCCGCTGTTCCTCCGGAGCGTCCTCGGCCTGGGCGCGTTCGCCGGCGTAGACCCGCAGCAGATCGTGCAGCCGGTAGCGCGGCTGGCCGGCCCCGTCGACCTCGCCGGTGTCCAGCAGCCCGCTGATCACCAGGGTCTCCAGCGCCGCGTCGGCCTCGAGGGCCGGCCCGCCGTGCAGCGCCGCCGCCGACCACTCGGCGATGCTCTCCAGGTCGGCCAGCCCGAGCAGCCTGAACGCCCGTCGCGCCGGCTCGGGCAGGGCCGCGTAGCTCTCCGAGAACGTGCCGCGCACGTCCAGTCCGCCCACGATCAGCTCGTCGAGCCGCCGGTCCTCGAGCCGGCTGGCGAACTCGCGCACCGGCCAGGAAGGACGGATGGCCAGCCGGGCGCCCGCCACCCTGATCGCCAGCGGTAACATCCCGCAGGCCCGCAGGAGGGCCCCCGTCGCCTCCGGCGCCGCCCCGAACCGGGCCCCGCCCGCCACCCGCTCCAGCAGCAGGCGAGCGTCGTCCTCGCCGGGCAGTTCCAGCGGCAGCCGGGTGACCCCCTCCAGCGCGGGCATCCGCGATCTGGACGTCAGCAGGACGCAGCAGCGCGCCGTGCCCGGCAGCAGGTGGCGCACCTGTGTCGCGTCCTGGGCGTCGTCGAGCACGATGAGCACGGCCAGGTCGGCCAGGCGTTGCCTGAGCAGCCTGGCCCGTTCCTCCAGCGGCCCGGGAATCAGCGTGCCGTCCACGCCGAGCGATCTGAGCAGCTCGCCCACCAGGTCGCCGGGGCTGCGGGGTCCGGCCGCGTCGCGGCCCAGCCGCAGGAAGACCTGGCCGTCGGGGTAGTCGGCGCGCAGGAGGTGCGCCGCGTGCACGGTCAGCGTGGTCTTGCCCACGCCCGGCAGCCCCGACACGACCACGATGGGCGGCGACATGCGGTCCGGCCGCGCCCGGGCGGCGGCCAGCAGCACGTCCAGTTCGGCCTGCCGGCCCACGAAGTCGGAGGTGCCGGCGGGAAGCTGGCACAGCGGCGCCCGGAAGGCGGGGGCGCTCCGCGCGGGGGCCGGCACGGGGTCGCCGGCGAGCAGGGCGGCGTGCAGGCCGGCCAGCTCGCGGCCCGGCTCGATGCCGAGCTCCGCGCGGAGCACCGCGCGGGCCTGGCGGAAGGCGTCCAGCGCCTCGCTGCGCCGCCCGCTCTTCTGCAGGGCCAGCATGAGCTGCGCCCACAGCCGCTCACGCAGCGGGTGGGCGGCGACCAGCGTCCGCAGCTCGGCCACCAGGTCTTCCTCGCCGAGCTCCAGCCGTACGTCCATCCAGTCGGACCTGGCCTCGACGAGCTGTTCCTCCAGCTCGGCGATCCTGGGCGCCATCGCCATGCCGAGCCGGGCGTCCTCCGCGGGGCTGCCCCGCCACAGGGACACGGCCGCCGCGTGGGCCCGCGCCGCCGTCTCGCGCTCGCCCGCCTGCCGCGCGCGCCGCGCCCGCCGTACGGCGTCCTCGAACGCGAGCAGGTCGAGCCGGTCGGGCGTCACCTCGCAGATGTACCCGGAGGACTCCCTGCGCAGATCCAATGAGCTGCCCCGCAGGGCGCGGCGCAGCTGGGAGACGTACGTCTGGAGGTTGGCCACGGCCGAGGACGGCGGGGCGTCCCAGACGGCGGCGACCAGGCGCTCGGTGGAGAGGGCGACGTTGGGATGGAGGAGCAGGGCACTGAGCACGGCGCGCTGCTTGGCGTTCAGCCGAAGAGGCCCTTCCGCGCCGCGCACGCGCAGGGATCCCAGAATCGCGAAATCCACCGTGACATCTCCCCGAGACCGTCCGGAACCCAGGAGCGAGTACATCCCTTGCCGATCAGTATGGCAACCACGGGGCCACTGGGGCGCGGGAGGCGCGGTGAGCGGTCAGCGGCGGGGGCCGCAGCTTCCGCGGACGATGAGCTCCGTGGGCAGGACGATCGCGCGGGGGCGGCGGCCCGAGGTGCGCAGCACCAGCTCGGCGGCGCGGTAGCCGATGTCGCGTCCCGGCTGGGCGATCACCGTGAGCGGCGGCGAGCACAGCTCCGCCCACGGCACGTCGTCGTACATCACGAGCGACACGTCCCGCGGCACCCGCAGGTCCAGCTCGCGGGCGGCCAGGACGGCCGCCTCCCCCAGCATGTTGCCGCCCGCCAGCACGGCCGTCAGGTCGGGACGGCTCTGGAACAGGCCCGAGGCGGCGGCGTAGGCGGAGTCGCGGCTGCCGGTGGCGAACACGACCAGCTCCTCGTCCACCGGCGGGCCGACGGCTTCGCGGAACGCGGCGACCCGCCGGTCGTGGCCGGGGCCGCCGAGGAAGGCGATGCGCCGGTGGCCCAGGCCGCGCAGGTAGCGGACCGCCGTGCGGATGCCGGTCCGGTCGTCGGCCAGGACGGCGGGCACCTCGGCGGGACGGGGCGGCGGGGGCGGCGGAACGCCGTCGAGCAGCATGAGATCGGCCGCTCCCCCCGGCAGCCCCCCGCCGCTCAGGCCGTCGGCGGCCCGCTCGGCGGGGAGACGGTCGGCGAAGACCACGGTCATGCCGGCCCGCGCCACCGGTCCCCAGGTGTCGGCGCCGCCCGACGGCACGGCGATCATCCGGTCCACACCCTGCTCCAGCAGCATGCCGACCAGCTCGGCCTCCTGCTCGGGGTCGTCGCCGGTGGAGCCGAGCACCACGGGCTCGCCCGCGGACCGGGCGCAGGCGAGCACGCCCTCGGCGAGCTGCCCGAAGAAGGTGTCGGTCAGGTCGGGGACGAGCAGGCCGATGCCGCCGGTGCGGCGCCGGCGCAGGTTGCGGCCGAGCGCGCTCGGCCGGTAGTCGAGCTGGGCCGCGACGGCCAGCACCCGCTCCCTGGTGTCCGGGCTGGCCGAGCCTCCCGACAGCACCCGGGACACCGTGGCCACGCCCACGCCCGCCGCCTCGGCGACGTCCTTGATGGTCGCCCGCTTCGCCTCCATGGAAACGATTCCATCATGGTTTCCATCCGACCGGAACCCCGCAGAATCCGTAGAAGCTGGTCACCCCGTAACCCTTGACACTCCTGCCCCTTTCGGGTGAGATGCATGAAAACGTATCCATGTGAGTGGACACCCCGCACATCACCTAGGCCGCCGCCCTGGACCCCGAAGGAATGGCATGGCATCCATCGTTCTGACCAATGTCGACAAGATCTACGCCGGTGGCGTGAAGGCCGTGAACGGGCTCAACCTTGAGATCAAGGATGGCGAGTTCATGGTGCTGGTAGGCCCCTCCGGTTGTGGCAAGTCGACCGCACTGCGGATGATCGCCGGCCTGGAGGACATCAGCGGCGGCGAGATCGCCATCGGCGACAAGGTGGTCAACCACCTTCCGCCGAAGGACCGCGACATCGCCATGGTCTTCCAGAACTACGCCCTCTACCCGCACATGACGGTCGAGGAGAACCTCGCCTTCGGCCTCAAGCTCCGCAAGATGCCCAAGCCCGAGATCCAGAAGCGGGTGAACGAGGCCGCCAAGATGCTGGGCCTCGAGACGTACCTCAAGCGCAAGCCGGCCGCCCTGTCCGGTGGTCAGCGCCAGCGTGTCGCGATGGGCCGCGCGATCGTCCGCGAGCCGCAGGCGTTCCTCATGGACGAGCCGCTGTCCAACCTGGACGCCAAGCTCCGCGTGTCCATGCGCGCCTCCCTCAACACGCTGCACGAGCGCCTCGGCGTCACGACCGTGTACGTCACCCACGACCAGGTCGAGGCCATGACGCTGGGCGACCGCGTCTGCGTCCTGCGCGACGGCCTGCTCCAGCAGGTGGACACCCCGCAGAACCTGTTCGACAAGCCGGTCAACCTGTTCGTCGCCGGCTTCATGGGCTCCCCGTCGATGAACTTCGCCACCGCCGAGCTGGTGCGCGACGACAACGGCGCCGCCGTGACGTTCGCCGACATCAGGCTGTCGATCCCCGACTCGACGTTCACCGACAAGCCGGGCCTCGACAAGTTCATCGGCAAGAAGATCATCCTGGGCATCCGCCCCTCCGACTTCGAGGACGCCGCCTCCGCCGGCAGCCACGCCAACGGCTGGGCCACGCTGCCCGTCAAGGCCGAGGTCACGGAGGAGCTGGGCTCCGAGATCAACGTGCTGTTCCTCATCGACGCCCCGCCGGTCGAGCACAAGGACACCGTCGCCGCCGCCGACCAGGGCGACGACGACGAGGCCGCGCTGCCGCTGGTGGGCGACAAGTCGCTGTGGACCGCGCGCGTCAACGCCCGCAGCCACGTCCGCCCCGGCCAGAGCATCGACCTGGTCCTGGACACGCACAACCTGCACTTCTTCGACCCGACCAGCGGTCTGTCGATCGGCCACGAGCAGAACCGCGGCCTGTAGTCCCCATCAGTGGTCCCCGGGCCTGTGACGCCCGGGGCCAGTGATCTCCCAAGGTGTCGGTGACGAGCCACGCTCGTCACCGACTGGGCCCCCACCGCGACCCCCTCCCGCGGCGGGGGCCCGCCTTTTTTTCCCGGTCTGACTGTTCTTCCCGGCCGGACCGTGGGTCAGCGGCGGCCGAGGCGGGCGGAGACGGCGCCCGCCAGGCCGCGGGGCACGAATTTTCCGACGGCGACGATGGCCTTGTAGCGGGCGTCGGGCACCGAGACGCGCCTGCCCAGCGCGAGGTCCCGCATGGCGGCGCCGACCACGGCGTCGGCGTCGAGCCACAGGAAGCCCGGGATTCCGGACACGTCCATCGAGGCCCGCTCGTGGAACTCGGTGCGCACGAACCCCGGGCACAACGCCATGATCCGGACCTTGGGCTCGTGCACCTCGACCGCGACGGACTCGCTGAAGTTCACCACCCACGCCTTGGAGGCGCTGTAGGTGCCGCGGGTGAAGAACGCGGCGACCGAGGCCACGTTGATCACGCCTCCCCTGCCGCGCCGCCTCAGCCCGGGCAGGACGGCCAGCGTCAGCCGCAGCACGGCCTCGCAGTGGAGCTTGAGCATGCGCAGCTCGTCCTCGACCGGCACGTCGAGGAACGCCCCGGGGTGACCGAAGCCGGCGTTGTTGACGAGCAGGTCGACCTGCCGGCCGTCGTCCTCGCGCAGCCGGGCCTCCACCCGGGACAGCCCCTCCTCCGTGGCGAGGTCGGCGGGGAGCACCTCGACGCTCACGCCGTACCTGAGCTTGAGCCGGTCGGCGGCCTCGCCGAGTCGTTGCTCGTCGCGCGCCACGAGGACGAGGCCGAAGCCGTCGGCGGCCAGCCGCCGGGCGAAGGCGGCGCCGATGCCGGCGGTCGCGCCGGTGATCAGTGCGGTAGGCATGCCAGCACCCTAACCCGTGTCACGCCCGGCACCACCCGCCACCACGCCGCCCCGGTCACTGCCCCGAGGAATGTCGCGTGAGGGCCGGCACGGTCCGCACCTGATGTCAGCGGTCCGCTTCCGGCTGACGCGCCTCCGCGCGGGCGGCCCTCAGCTCCGGGTCCGGGCCGTGGGACGGACCGGAAGGGTCCAGGTGTCGCCGCGGTCCAGGTAGACGACCCGGTCGCCGTGGCCGGAGTGCTCCATGTGACTCCGGAAGTCCTCCAGGGACGAGCTGAAGACCGTGTAGTCGTCGTAGTGGACCGGCAGGACCCGCCCGGGACCGATCAGGTCCACCCAGTCCGCGCCCTGCCGCCCGTCCATGGTGACCATGACCGTGCCGAGCAGCTTGGTGCCGCCCAGGTGGACGATGCCCACGTCGAGGTCCGGGAAGCGCTTCGGGATCTGGTGCAGGCGGTGGTCCAGCAGGGTGTCCCCGCTGATGTGCAGCCGCAGGTCGATGCGGCCCTCGCTGCGGAACTCCAGCACGCTGCCCATCACCGGCGGCAGCAGCGCCTCCACCGGGCCCTGCGCGTGCCGGGCGGGCACCGAGGTGATGGTGAGCGCCCCCGTCGCGTTGCGCAGCTGGTGCTCCTGCCAGGTCTTCAGGCCGACGGCCCGCTCGAAGCCCTGCCGCCGGAGCCGCCGCGCGGCGTGTCTCGTGGTGACGATGGTCGTGGCCTTGTCGAGGCCGTCGCGCGCCACACGGTCCCAGTGGTCGCCGTGCAGGTGCGACAGGATCACCGCGTCGAGCGGCGGCAGGTCCTCCAGCTCCACGGCCGGGTCGGTGAGGCGGCGCGAGGTGAGGCCGTAACCCAGGTGGGCCCGCTGCCCGCGATGCAGGAAGTTCGGGTCCGTCAGCAGGGTGTAGCCGTTGTACCGGATGAGCGTGGTGGCGTTGCCGATGAACAGCACACTCCCGCTGTCCGCTCTCCGCATGATCCGCACCTCCGATGAGTCACTCCGCGACCGAGGCGCGACTCCTGCGCGGCCCGAAGTAACGCCAGAAGAAGTTGACGAGCACGCTGGCCCGGTTGCGCCCGCCGAGCAGGTACGCGACGTGCAGGAAGATCCAGGCGAGCCAGGCCGGCAGCCCGCGGAAGGTGAAGCCGTTGGACAGCTGCACGACGGCCTGGGCGCGCCCGACGATCGCCATGATGCCGGGGTCCTTGTACCGGAACGGCACGGTGGCGCGGCCCCGCGCCGCGGCGAGGATCTGCCTGCCGGCGTGCTCGCCCATCTGGATGCTCGGCTGGGCGAGCTGCGGCAACGGCTCGGGCGGCAGCGCGAGGTCGCCGACGACGTAGACCTCGGGGTGCTCGCCGAGGTTCAGCGTCTCGGTGACGGTGACCCGGCCGCCCTTGCCCTGGGGCAGGCCGCAGTCGGCGACCTCCTTGGGGGCGGTCACGCCCAGCGCCCAGACGGTCACGTCGCTGTGCAGGCGCGTGCCGTCGGCCAGGACGACCGCGTCCGGCTCGACGGAGGCGACGGTCGCCCCGAGCCGCAGCCGCACCCCGCGCTTGCGCAGCGCCCGCGCGGCGGCGTCCCGCAGGCTCGGCTTGTACGGAGCCAGCACGTAGTCGAACCGCTCGACCAGGGTGACGCTGGTCTGGTCGGGCCTGATCTCCGGATGGGTGAGCGGGATCGTCCGCGCCCGCAGCTCGGCCATGGTTCCCGAGATCTCCACCCCGGTGGCCCCGCCGCCCACGACCACCACGTGGGTGCTCGGGCGCTTGCCCATGGCGGTCTCCTCCAGGCAGCGCTGGAGCCGCGAACGCAGCGTCTCGGCGTCGCGCACCGAGTACATGGGCAGCGCGTTCTTCTCGGCGCCCTCGATGCCGAGCCAGTTGGTGGTGACCCCGGTGCCGAGGACCAGGTAGTCGTAGTCGAGGACGGCGCCGTCGGTGAGCTCGACCTGCTTCTGGTCGAGGAGCAGCTTGCCGAGCCCGGCCGCGTGCACGCGCACGCGCGGGTACTTCGCCGCGAAGGCCCGCAGCGGGAAGGTCACGTCGCCGGCGGCCATGGCGGCGGTCGCCACCTGGTACAGCAGCGGCTGGAAGGTGGTGTAGGGATGGTGGTCGACGAGCGTGACCCGAGCTCCCCCACGGGCGAGCTCGCGGGTGGCGCGGAGCCCCGCGAAGCCCCCGCCCACCACCACGACGTGCGGCCTGGCCGGCCTCTCATGCCGCTTCTGCCGCGTACCTTCCACCATCACAGGCGCCCCTTCCGGCGTGTCGTCCCACGCAGTGCATATGGCACAAAGGGGACTCCCTAAACCTCGCTTCCGGTCACGCGGCCGGTTCCAGGGGTTCGCGCGGGTAGTGCAGATCGAAGGCGGGACGCTCCGATCGGATCGGCGGCATGAAGGTGAAGTTGTGCCGCGGCGGCGGGCACGAGGTGGCCCATTCGAGCGAGTTGCCGAAGCCCCACGGGTCGTCCACGGTCACGCGCGGCGCGCGGCGCGCGGTCATCCAGACGTTGTAGAGGAACGGCAGCGTGGACAGCCCCAGCAGGAACGCGCCCAGCGAGGAGATCTCGTTCAGCGTGGTGAAGCCGTCGGTCGGGCTGTAGTCGGCGTAGCGGCGCGGGAACCCGGCCACCCCGAGCCAGTGCTGGATGAGGAACGTGGTGTGGAAGCCGACGAACAGCATCCAGAAGTGCACCTTGCCGAGCCGGTCGTTCAGCATGCGGCCGGTCATCTTGGGCCACCAGAAGTAGAAGCCCGCGAACATCGCGAACACCACCGTGCCGAACACCACGTAGTGGAAGTGCGCCACCACGAAGTAGGTGTCGGTGATGTGGAAGTCCAGCGGCGGCGAGGCCAGGATGATCCCGGTCAGGCCGCCCAGCAGGAACGTGACGAGGAAGCCGATCACGAACATCATCGGCGTCGCGAAGCTCAGGTGTCCCCGCCACATGGTGCCGATCCAGTTGAAGAACTTCACGCCGGTCGGCACGGCGATGAGGAAGGTCATGAACGAGAAGAACGGCAGCAGCACCTGGCCGGTGGGGAACATGTGGTGCGCCCACACGGTCATCGACAGGCCCGCGATGGCGATCGTCGCGCCGATCAGGCCCACGTAGCCGAACAGCGGCTTGCGGCTGAAGACGGGGATGACCTCGGTGACGATGCCGAAGAACGGCAGCGCGATGATGTAGACCTCGGGATGGCCGAAGAACCAGAACAGGTGCTGCCACAGGATCGGCCCGCCGCTCGACCCGTCGAAGATGTGCGTGCCGAACTTCCGGTCGATCTCCAGCGCCAGCAGCGCGGCGGCCAGCACCGGGAACGCCATGAGCACCATCATGCTGGTCAGCAGCGTGTTCCAGGTGAAGATCGGCATGCGGAACATCGTCATGCCGGGCGCCCGCATGCAGATGATCGTGGTGATGAAGTTGACCGACCCGAGGATCGTGCCGACCCCCGACAGGGAGAGGCCCATGATCCAGAAGTCGCCGCCCAGGCTGGGCGAGAACGTGATCGACGACAGCGGCGTGTAGGCGAACCAGCCGAAGTCCGCCGCCCCCAGCGGCACCACGAAGCCCCAGACCGCCATGAGGCCGCCGAACAGGAACAGCCAGTACGCCACCGCGTTCAGCCGCGGGAACGCCACGTCCGGCGCGCCGATCTGCAACGGCATGATGACGTTGGCGAACCCCGCGAACAGCGGCGTGGCGAACAGCAGCAGCATGATCGCGCCGTGCATGGTGAAGAGCTGGTTGTACTGCTGGGCCGAGACGAACTGCAGCCCCGGCGCGAACAGCTCGGCCCGGATGATCATGGCCATCACGCCGGCCGCCAGGAAGAACCCGAAGGACGTGATCAGGTAGAGGTAGCCGATGACCTTGTGGTCGGTGGTGGACATCCAGTTGGCGAGCATCTCGCCCGTGCGGCGCCTCTTCACCGGGGCGAGCGGTGAGGTCATCGGCTCGCCGGCGGCCGGCTTCTGTGTCGTCACCCGGTCCTCCCCCTGCTGCGTCCCGGCGTCCTGCCCCCGCGCGTGACGCCTTCCACCAGGAATACCCGTAGCCGGGTCAAGGAAGGATCGGCCCGCGGTCACGACTCGCCCCGCATCGGCGGGGCGAGTCGCGCCCGGTCCGTCAGGAGGTCGCCTTGTCCGGCCGCTCGGAGACGCGGATGGCGTTGAGGATGGGGTCGCCCTGCCGGGTGGCGAAGCGGACGTTGAGCTGGCCGTCGGTGACCTTCACCGTGTACTGCCTGCTCACGGCCGTGTACGTGCCGGCCTCCAGGGCGAGGTCGAGCGCCGGGATGGCGAGCTGCCCCTCGACCAGCACGTCGAAGACGCGCTTGCCGATGCCCGTCGAGCGGAGGTCGGCGAAGTCCAGCTCGACGGTGTAGGTGCCGGCGGGCACGCCGTCGAAGCGGTACTCCAGCATGCCCTCGCGGGCGGTGCGGAACAGCGCCTGGTCGTCGGTGCCCTTGATGGTCTTGGACGTGGACTGGGTGCGGTTGGAGGTGGCGACGTAGCCGTGGCCGCCCTGGGTGTACTTGCGGTCGGCCGTCCAGGCGTCGCCGCCGGCGTCCACCGCGCCCTTGTTCGCGCCCACGTCCACCGCGATCTGGAGCTTGGGCACGACGACCGTCACCTTGACCTCGATGACGGGCTGCCGTCCGCTGGCCGACCTGATGAGCAGCTTGCCGCTGCGCAGCGTGCCGGGCTGGAGGCCGGCGCTGGAGGCGGTGACCTTCAGCGTGACCTGCTGTCCCTTGGCGAGGTCGCCGGACGTGGGCGTGACGGCGAGCCAGCCCTGCGCGGGATCGGCGGCGACGGTGTAGGCGGTGGTCGAGCCGAGGTTGGTCAGCTCGAAGGTGCGTGTCCGGCTGGCCTCGGCGGGCATCACCAGGGTGATCTCGCCGACGGAGGAGCTGACCCGGCCGGTGACCAGAGCCGTGTCGATGCGGGTGATCGTGGCCGGGGCGATGGTGACGGGCTTGGTGAAGGTGCCGTAGTTCTCCTTGGACACCTCGACCTGGTAGTCGCCGGCGAGGAGCTGGCCGGAGAAGGCGCCGTCGGGGCCGGTGGTGAGGGTGGCCACGTCGCCGATCTTCACCGTGGCGCCGGGCAGCGGGTCGCCGTCGTTGGCGTCGGTGACGACGCCGATGACCAGGCCGTGCCGGCTGGCGGTGAAGGTGAGGCTCTGGCCGTCGGTGAGGGCGGGCTCCTCGTAGGAGTAGAGCATGCCGTCGGCGCCGGTCGCGTTCTCGATGCCGATGGTGGCGCTGGTGCCCTGGTCGCGCTGGCTGTCGACGCCCTTGTAGCGGTAGCTGACGGTGCCGTCCTCGCCGAGCAGGGCGGCGAAGGAGATGCGCTGCGTGGCGTCGTTGTAGTACTTGACGTTGCGCCACTCGATCACGAACTGGCGGTGCGGCGCCGTGCCGGTGACGCCGGTGTAGACGCCGGCGTTGGCGTCCACGACCAGGTCGTCCCAGTACGGGTAGACGGCGTTGTTGGGCGTGCCGGTGGTGGGCAGCCGGCCGTTGCCGCCGCTGGTGGCCTTGTCGGCGGCGAAGGTGGCCATGCCGTTGGTGGCGATCCACGCCTTGGCCTGCCCCGTGCCGTAGAACGGGATCGGGAAGGGCAGCGTCACCTGCTGGGCGTCGTCGTCGCCGGTGAGGGCGAGCTTGTCGGTGCCCGCCACGTACGGCTCGGCCCCGGTGCGGCAGGTGTAGCCGAAGTTGTCGCCGCGCAGCCCCAGCTCGATGTCCTGGACCGTGTCGCCGGAGAGCGTGACGCCCACGGAGGCGCCGCGGGCGCAGCGGGAGGACGGGGTGACGGTGACGGTGTACTCGCCGTGCGGGAGCGACAGCCGGTAGCGGCCGGCGGCGTCGGTGACGGTGCTGACCGGCGTGCCGGCGGCCTCCACCTTGGCGCCGGGCTCCGGCGTGCCGGCCGTGGTGACCGTGCCGGACACGACGGCGGAGGGCTGCTGGACCAGGGAGACGTCCGCGGTGGCGCGCTGGCCGGCGGTGATCGCGGCGGTGGCCTCGCCGGCGGCGTAGCCGAACTTCTCGGCCGTGATCCGGTAGTCGCCGGGCAGCAGGCGCGGCACGGCGTACGTGCCGTCCTGGCCGGTCACGGCGGTGCGGGTGACCGGGCCGGTGATGGTGACGGTGACGCCGGCCACGGGGCCGCCGGTCGAGGTGCCCGTGGTGGAGGTGACGGTCCCGGCCAGGTCGCCGACGCCGTCGCGGGGCGCGGCCTGGACGGCGGCGTAGGCGTCGAGCCGGCCCTCGCCCCAGACGTTGTTGTCGGCGGCGGGGCCGCCGCAGGAGGGGTCGTTCACGTCGATCGCCGTGCCGTCGAGCAGCGGCCGGGTGGCCGCCACGTCACCCTGGAGGGCGGGCGCGGCCGACCAGATGAGCGCCACGGTGGCCGCGACGTGCGGCGAGGCCATGGACGTGCCGGTGTAGGAGTCGTAGCCGCCGCCGGGCACGGAGGAGCGCACGTTCACGGCCGGGGCGGCGATGTTCGGCTTGATCTCGCCGTTCTCGCCCTCGCCCTTGCTGGAGCGGGCGTAGACCGCGTTGTTGACGTCGAAGCCGCCCGCGCTGTAGCTGCTCACGTACTGGCCGGGCGAGCCGCTGGTCCGGCAGGCCGGTCCCTCGTTGCCGTTGGCGAAGGCCGGGAAGATGCCGGCCGCCACCCACGCCTCTACGGTCTCCTTGTACCAGGGGTCGAAGCCGTCGCCGCCCCAGGAGTTGTTGACGATGTCCGGCGCGAGGTCGGGCCGCGGGTTGGCGCCGTTGAGGTCGGTGGGGGCGAGGACCCACTGGCCGGCGGCGAGCAGGGAGGCGTCGGTGCAGGTGTTGACCTCGCAGCCCTTGGCGGCGATCCACTTCGCGCCGGGTGCGACGCCGATGCCGTCGGCGCCGACCATGGTGCCCATCGTGTGCGTGCCGTGGCCGTTGTTGTCGCACGGCGCGGCGCTGGGGCAGATGTGGGCGGGGTCGAACCAGTTGTAGTCGTGGGTGTAGGAGCCGTCGGCGTTGCGCCCCCGGTAGGCGGCGGCCAGCTCGGGGTGGTCGAACTGGGCGCCGGAGTCGATGTGGGCGACGACGATGCCCTCGCCGCGGTCGCGCAGGTCGCTCCACACGCGCGGGGCGCCGATGCGGTCGATGTTCCACTCGACGGCCTTGACCCGCGCCTCCGCCTTGCCCGGGTCCGGCTTGGGCAACGTCAGCGTGCGGACCGGCTCGATGCCGGTGACCTCGGGCAGCTTGGCGAGCTCGGCGGCCAGCTTGGCCCCGGCGGTGACGCGTACGGCGTTGACGATCCAGTACGAGGTGTAGTCGGCGTCCTGCGAGTCCAGGAGCTTGCGCACGCCGGCCTGCGAGGTCCGGGCCTGCTCGGTCTTGGCCTCGAAGACCTGCTCGGCCTTGGCCTCCTTGGTCCTGGCCCGGCGGGCGGCGCTGAGGTCGGCGGCGCCCTTGAGGCGTACCCAGAAGGTGGCCTTGCCGTCGTCGGCCAGCTCGGCCTGGACGGTGGGACTGATCTTGTCCGCGCCGGTCGCGGCGGTCGCGGCGGCCGCGGGCGCCGCCAGCGCGGGGGCGCCCAGCGGCAGGATGAGGGTGAGGACGGCGATGATCCCGGTCAGGATCGCACGCCGGCGGGGGGTGTTCGGCACACGCTCTCCTTCACACCCGGCGGGGGCGGGCCCCCGCCGGGGTAGAGCTGATCTTTACGCCTACGGGTCGAGGGTGAAGAGATCGTGTGCGCTTTGCAAGAGGTCCTGCCATAACAAGACCCGAAAAGTCATGAAATGTGATCTGGTCAGGGGCAATGTCAGGACATAGCGTCGTTTATCGGACGGTGAGCGTGTAGTCCTTGGTCACGGGCGTGCTGAGCTTGTCGTAGTCCCTGAGCTGCACGGTGAAGGTGAAGGTGCCCGCCTTGGCCGGCGTGCCGGCGAGGGCGCCGGTGAACCGGTCGAGCGTCACTCCCTCGGGCAGCGCGCCGCTCGTGACCTGCCAGTCGTAGAACGGCACGCCGCCCTTGGCCGCCAGCCGCTGCTCGTACGGCCGGCCGGCGGTGGCCCGGCCGAGCGAGCCCGTCTCGATGGACGGCTTGAGGAACGGCGTGAGCTTCCGGTTGAGCTTCCAGCCGGCGTTCTCCGCGATGAGCAGGGACAGCTTGGTCAGCTCCCACCTCCTGGTCGGGAACACGTGCCGCCAGCCGCCGCTCTGCCCGCTCAGCCGGTCCCAGTACGGCTCGTCGCCGGGCACGTGGTAGCTGGAGTCGAGCGGCACCGGGTAGCCCTGGTAGTCGATGACCTCCTGGTCGTCGCGGCCCTTGCTCTCGACGTACTTCGCCATGCCCTCCCAGTCGCTGTGGTAGGCGACGGCGTGGCCGTACTCGTGCATGACCAGCCCGTGGACGTCGATGACCGAGCCGAGGTCGGTCTTGTACCAGTCCTCGTCGCCCAGCGAGGTGAACAGCTTCATGAGCTGCTCGTCGTACTCCAGGATCATGCTGGTCGAGCGGTGGTACGGCGTGGGCTTGCCGTCCTGGGTGTGGAACTTGCCGTTGATCGTCGGGAAGCCCGTCGAGTACGGCGTCTGGATGCCGCGGAAGAAGACGTACATCCCGTTGTACGGCTTGGCGTTGCTCGCCTCCACCTCGTTCTGCCAGTCGTCGCCCGGCAGCCGCGTGACCTCGTCGCCGGCCGGGACGGTGTCGAACGGCTTGAGGTCGAAGAAGGCGAACCAGTTGCGCACGGCCGTCTCGGCGGCCTTGCGGACGCCGGGGTCCGAGAAGTACTTGGTGATCGTGTCGTAGCGGTAGTCGAAGTCGATCGGGACGGTCGGCTCCAGCTTCTTCTTCTCGTCCTGCTGGACCCGGATGGGCATGGTCTGGGTGGCCGTCGCGCCGGTCGCGTCGGTGGTCTTCATGATCCACTTGTGCTGCTCGTCCTGGCCGGGACCCTGCTTGGAGTGGATGGCCAGCCGCACCACCTCCCGGTCGGCCGGCCCGGTGAGGGTGAAGGACTTCGTCGCCCCGGTCGCGGTCAGCTCGCTCGGCGTGTTGAACATCAGCCGTGACGTGCCCTCGGCCTTGAGGTCCACGGTCAGCGGGTAGGCGATGCCCGGCGTCTTGGGCGCCCGCACGGTCAGCTCGACGTACGGGTTGGCCAGGTAGCCCTGCCAGTCGACGAGCTGCACGCCGTAGCCGTTGACGTTGCGGTAGAAGATGTCGAAGACGTCGAGGTTCGGCGCGGCCTGCCGGGCCGCGAGGCCGGGAGCGGGTACCGAGAGGGCACCCAGCAGCCCGGCCAGCGCGGTGACGATGGCGGTCTTCCTCATGAGGTCCTTTCCTAGGTGTTCGCCTTGACTTCGAGCAGCCCGACCGAGCCCTGGCCGCTCTGGAGCACGACCCTGAGCCGGGTCGTGGTCACGCCGGTGAAGGTCACGTGGTTGTAGGCGTCGGCCGCGACCGGATAGGTGCCCGGGATGTCCACGTACGCCGAGCCGTTCCACTGCTGGAGCTTCCAGGAGGCGGGCAGGCGCACCCCGTCGGCGTCGGCGAAGAAGTACACGTCGGCGGACCTGAGGGTCTGCGCGGACGGCCAGGTCAGCTCGGCCCACTGCTGGCCGGTGTTCGGCCAGGTGCCCCAGCGGGGGTTGACGGTGTCGTTCGAGCGCGGCGGGTCGATCCCGTCGTTGACGGCCGCGACGCTCTCCCAGGCCGAGGTGTACGAGGCCGACGGGGTCGCGCCGCCGGCCACGTTCACGGACGTGCCGCCGCCCCCGCCGACCGTGAGCTGGAAGGTCTTCGTGACCGGGGTGCTCAGCTTGTCGTAGTCGCGAAGGCGCACGGTGAAGCCGTACGTGCCGGCCGTCGTGGGCGTCCCGCTGATCGCGCCGGTGAAGCGGTCGAGCGACAGGCCCGGCGGCAGCGAGCCGGACGTGACCTGCCAGTCGTAGAACGGCACGCCGCCCTTGGCGGTCAGCGTCTGCCGGTAGGCCTGGCCGGGCGACGCCTGCGGCAGGGAGGCCGTGACGATCGACGGCTTGAGGAACGGGGTGAGGTTGCGGTTCAGCTTCCAGCCGGCGTTCTCGGCGACGAGCAGGGACAGCTTGGTCATCATCCACCGGCGGGTCGGGAACAGGTGGGTCCAGCCGCCGCTCTGGCCGCTGATCCGGTCCCAGTACTTCTGGTCGCCGGGGATGTGGTAGCTGCTGTCGAGGGGCACCGGGTAGCCCTGGTACTCGACGACGTCCGGGTCGTTGCCGCCGCCCGAGACGTAGGAGCGCATGCCGGCCCAGTCGCTGTGGAAGGCGACGGCGTGGCCGTACTCGTGCATGACCAGGCCGTGGACGTCGAGGACCGGGCCCGCGATCTCGGTCTTGTACCAGTCCTCGTCGGCCAGGGAGGTGAACAGCCGCTTGCCGGCCTCGTCGTACTCGAAGATCATCGCGGTGGAGCGGTGGAGCGGGCCGGCGACCTGCGAGCCGCCTCGGGTGTGGTACTTGCCGTTGGCGGCCGGGTAGCCGGTCGAGTACGGGGACTGGATGCCGCGGAAGAACACGTACATGCCGGTGTAGGCGGAGCCGTTCGTGACGGTGATCGTGTTCTGCCAGTCGTCGCCCGGCAGGTGGTTGGTCTCGGCCCCGGCCGCCACGCTGTCGAACGGCTGGACGTCGAAGAAGCGGAACCAGTCCTTGACCGCCTCCTCGGCGGCCGTGCGGAACGCCGGGTCGGAGAAGTAGCCGGTGATGGTGTCGTAGCGGTAGTCGAAGGTGATGGGGATCGACGGCTCCAGCGCGGTCTTCTCGTCCTGCTGCACCATGATCGGCATGCTCTGCTGGAACGTGGCTCCGCCCGCGTCCCTGACCGACAGCCGCAGCGTGTGCTGCTCGTCGGCGCCGGGCCCGCGCTTGGAGTGGATCGCCAGCTTGAACGTCTTCTGCTCGCTCGCGCTCGCGAAGGTCAGCGTCTTGGTGGCGCCGGTGGCGGTGAGCTGGCTGGGCAGGTCCATCATCAGGCGGGAGGTGCCCTCGGCCTTGAGGTCGATCGTGACCGGGAACCGGGCGTCCTGCGGGGGCTTGACGGTCAGCTCGATGTACGGGTTGGCCAGGTAGCCCTGCCAGTCCACGAGCTTGACGCCGTAGTCGTTGACGACCCTGCCGTACATGTCGACGATCTGGGCGGCGGACAGGGCGTGCGCGGCGGGCGCGCCGACGCCGAGCGGGACGAGGATCGAGGCGAGGAGCAGGACGACGGCGGCCGTTAATCGTTTCATGGGACCTCTTCTCAGTTCTTGATGCCGGTGAGCGTGACTCCTTCGATGAAGTAGCGCTGCAGGAAGAAGAAGAGCGCGATGATCGGGGCGATGACGGCCGCCGAGGCGGCCATGAGGTAGCCCCACTGCGTGATGAACACGCTCTGGAACGAGGCCAGCCCGAGCGAGAGCGTGTACTTCTCCTCGTCCTGCAGGTAGAGCAGCGGCCCCAGGAAGTCGTTCCAGGTGCCGATGAACGTGAAGATCGTGACGACCACGATGGCCGGCTTGGACAGCGGCATGACGATCGTCCAGTAGACCCGCCACGGCGAGGCGCCGTCGATGTAGGCGGCCTCGTCCAGCTCGAACGGGATCGTCAGGAAGAACTGCCGCAGCAGGAACACGTTGAACACGCCGCCCCCCGCCCCGCCGAACCAGGCCGGCACGGTGAGCGGGACGAACGTGTCGATCGCCCCCAGCTCCTGCCACATGACGAACGTCGGGATGATCGTCACGGCGTACGGCAGCATCACGCCGGTGAGCAGCAGCGCGAAGACGGCGTTGCGGCCCTTCCAGCGCAGCCGGGCGAAGCTGAAGGCGGCCACCGAGCAGGTGAACACCGTGCCGATCACGCAGACGACGGCGATGATCACGGTGTTGAGCAGGTAGAGGCCGAACGGCTGGGCGGTGAGCGCCTCGCCGAAGTTGGACCACTGGAACGGGCGCGGGATCCACTCCGGCGGCGCGACGAACATCTGGGCGTCGGTCATGAGCGCGCTGCGCACCAGCCACACGAACGGCAGGAGCGTCGGGATCGCGCCGAGGGTCAGCCCCACGTACAGCAGCGCCCTGCCGTACCGGCGCGGCCGGCGCAGCCCGGCGGTCGGCGCGACGCCCTGCGGTCGCGTCTTCTCCGGCGCCGCGAGCGCGGTCATCGGGCGCCCGCCATCTCGTAGTAGACCCAGCGCCGGGCGTTGCGGAACATGAGGAACGTCACCACCATGATGATCATGAACAGCACCCAGGCGAGGGCGCTGGCGTAGCCCATCTCGCTCTCGGTGAAGGCCTTGCGGAAGATGTAGTAGACGTAGAAGAGCGTGGCCTGGTTGGGTCCGCCCTCGGTCATCACGTACGCCTGGGTGAAGACCTGGAAGGTGCCGACGACGCCGACCACCAGGTTGTAGAAGATGGTCGGGGTCATCATGGGCAGCGTCACGTGCCAGAAGCGCCGCCACGGCCCGCCGCCGTCGATCGACACGGCCTCGTACAGGTGGCGCGGCACGCCCTGGAGCCCCGCCAGGAAGATCACCATGGTGTTGCCGAAGCCCCACGTGCTCATGATGATCAGCGACGGGACGGCCATCTCCTCGCTGTAGACCCACTGCGAGGTCGGCAGGCCGGCCTCGCGCAGCAGGGAGTTGAGCAGCCCGAAGTCCGGATTGAAGATCCAGATCCAGAGCACCACGTTGGCGATGGCCGGGACCAGCGTCGGCAGGTAGAAGATCGTCCGCCACAGCGGCAGGCCGCGGGCCTTCTGGTTGAGCAGCATGGCGACCGCGAAGCTGACGATCAGCGTGAGCGGCACCGCGCCGAGCGTGTAGTAGGTGGTGGCGCCGAGCGACTTCCAGAACAGCGGGTCGTCGGCGAGGGCCGTGTAGTTGTCCAGGCCCACGTACGTGGGCGCGCCGCCGACCTGCCAGTCGGTCAGGCTGAAGAAGAACGACGCGATCATCGGGCCGACCGTGAAGATGACGAACCCGAGGATCGCGGGCAGCGCCATGAGGACGCCCCAGCGCGCCTCGAACCTGCGCATCTAGAGCTCCTGGGTGTGGTGCCAGCCCTGCAGCAACGCGGTGATCTTCGGGGTGGCCTCCTTGAGCACGTCCGCGGCGGGCCGCTTGCCCGACTCGATCTCCTGCAGCGCCGGCGTCAGCACGTCGCTGGAGATGGACGACATGTTCTTGACCCGGTTGCGCAGGTCGGGGACCCCGTGCTCGCGGGTGTAGTCGACGACCGCCGTGCGGAACTCGGGCGGGTGCGCCGCGTTCTTCGTCCAGGAGTCTACGGCCGCGGAGTCCTCGTAGTACTTCTTCTCCTGCGGCATCCATAGGCCCTGCTGGTACAGGTCCACGTAGCGCGGGTCGTTGTGGAAGGCGAACAGCTCGACCGCCTCCTCCACGTGCTTGCTGCCGGCGAAGACCGCCGACGCGCCCGCCACCTGGGTCGTGGTGAACGGCTCGCCGTACTTGGGCAGCACGCCGATCCCGAAGTTCACCTTGCTCTGGTTCATGTCCAGCAGCGACCAGTGGCCGTCGACGACCATGGCCACCCGCTTGGTCTTGAGCAGCACGTTCGTGCCGGGCACGTCGTCGCCGGTGGCGGCGAGCTGGCCGGGGCCGGGCATGACCCGGTGCTTGTAGATGAGGTCCTGGAGGTTCTGGAACACCTTGATCGCCTCGGGCGTGTCCAGCAGGCAGCGCTTGCCCGCCTCGTCGGCGAAGTCGGCGCCGTTGCTGCGCAGGAAGCCATACCAGGCGGCGCCGTAGGTGATGCTGCTGGAGATGCCGAACTGCCGGATCTGCTTGGGGTCGAACCCGGACTCGTCGGGGTGCTTGCCGTTCTGGTCGACCGTCAGCTTGTAGGCGTTCTGGACGAGCTGGTCCCACGACCAGGCCGAGGCGGCGTCGGCGGGCGGCGGCGCGACGCCGGCCTCGGCCAGGGCGTCCTTGGCGTACCAGAGCAGCATGACCTCGTTGGCGGTGGCCAGACCGTGCAGCTTGTCCTGGCCGTACCACAGGTAGGCGTCGGGCAGGCAGCCGGCGAGCTGCGGGTACTTCTTCACGTACGGGAACAGGTTGACCAGCGTGCCCTGCTCGGCCAGCCGGAACGACATGCCCATGGGCACGTAGCCGACGTCGGGCACCCGGCCGCTGGCGACCAGGGTGTTGAGCTTGACGTCGTACTCGTCGGGCGTGAACAGCGCCTTGACGTTGACGCCCGCGTTCTTCTGCTCGTACTGCCGGAGCATCTTCTCCACGGCCGTCTTCTCGAAGGTGGACCCCCAGTACATGAACTGGAGCTGGGTGCCGCCCTTCGAGCCGCCGGCGCCGCCGCCCCCGCAGGCCGCCGCCGCGGCGCCGAGCGCGGCCAGCCCGCCGATCCTGAACAGATCACGTCGATTCATCTGGTGGTTCCTTACGCGAGGGGCAGCCAGACCCGCATCGCGCCCGCACCGCGGTTGTCCCACTGGTAGTAGGGGACGGCGGTGGCGGTGACACGAGTGGGGGGCGTGCTCGTGGGGGGTGTACCGGTGTAGGCGAGGGTGGGCGGGTCGGCCGCGTACGCGCCGGCCTCGATGAGGGCGGTCCGGCCGAGGCCCGGCACGTCCTCCTTGTCGATCACGCGCAGCTCGGCCCGCGGGTCGAGCGCCAGGTCGTCCACGTCGGCCCGCTGGTCGATCTGCTCGAAGCAGTAGACGAGCGGTCCGCGCTCGACGGCCGCCGTGCCGCGCACGGCGTCGATCCGCCGGTTGGGGTAGGTGAGGCGGGGCGTCAGGTCGAGGTCGAGCTCGACCGTGTCGCCGAGCCGCCACTCGCGGGTGACGACGGCGTAGCCGCGCTCGTCCGGCTCGGCCGGCACGGTCTCGCCGCCGACGGTGACGGTGGCGGCGCCGGCGCTCCAGGCGGGGACGCGCAGCGCCAGCGACCACGGGCCGGCCGGGGCCCGCTCCACGGTGAAGACCACCTTGCCGGCCCAGGGGTAGCCGGTGGCGACGGCGAGGTCCAGGTCGCCCGAGCGGATCGCGCCCGGCGCGTACTGGTGGACGTGCAGCGCCCGCTCGGCCGTCGTGGCGATGTAGTGGCCGAGGGAGGAGACCGTGCGCATGATGTTGGGCGGGCAGCAGGCGCAGGCGAACCACTCGCGCCGCCGCCCCAGGTAGGCGTCCTCGACGGTGTCGTCGCGGCGCTGGAGCGGGTTGACGTAGAAGAAGCGCAGCCCGTCGGCCGAGGTGGAGGCGGCGAAGGCGTTGTGAAGGACACGCTCGATGAGGTCGGCGTAGCGACCGTGGCCGGTGGCCAGCAGCAGCCGCCAGTTCCAGTGGATGCTGGCGATGGCCGCGCAGCTCTCGTTGTAGGCGCGGTCCGGCGGCAGCTCGTAGCGCTCGCCGAACGCCTCGCCGTCGTGGCGGGAGCCGACGCCGCCGGTCAGGTACATCTTGGTGGCGACCATGTCCTCCCAGCGGCGGACCGAGCACTCCAGCAGCGACTCGTCGCCGGTCTCCAGGTAGACGTCGACGATGCCGGCCTCCAGGTAGAGCTGGCGCACGGCGTGGCCGACCGGGGTGTCGGCCTCCCTGACCGGCAGGTGGTCCTGGGCGTACAGCGGGCCCATGCCGCTGTCCTTGATCAGGCCTTTGCCGCGGTTGTCGATGAGCTTGCCCGCGAGGTCGAGGTAGGAGCGCTCGCCGGTGACCCGGTAGAGCTCCACCAGGGCGGTCTCGACCTCGGCGTGGCCGTCGATGCCGTCGTCGCCGCCCTTGAGGAACACCTCGACCAGGTGGTCGGCCAGCCTGCGCGCCACCGCCGTCAGCCGCTCGTCGCCGCCCGCCCGCGCCCCGGCCACCGCGGCCTGGAACAGATGGCCGGCGCAGTACATCTCGTGGCTGTACTCCAGCTCGGCGTAGATCTTGTCGGGCTTGACCACCTGGTAGTGGGAGTTGAGGTAGCCGTCGGCCCGCTGCGCCCGGCCGAGCAGGGCCGCCGACTCGGCGACGAACTCCAGGTAGCCGGATCCGGGCCGGCGGGCCTGCTCCCAGGCCACCGCTTCGAGCTGCTTGTACAGGTCGGAGTCCTGGAAGCGGTACCCCTGGTAGGCGCCTTCCGCCTCGCCCGCCGCCAGGCGCAGGTTCGGCACGCTGCCCGCGCGCTCCATCTGCTCCAGGCCGAGCGGGATGCTGGCCTCGCGATTGATCCGCTGCCAGCGGCCCAGCGGCCCGCCGGTGATGTCGACGTCACGGACGCCCAGCGGGCGCCACACCGCCTTGGCACCCTGGGTGGGTACGGCGGGGCCACAGACCTGAGGGGGGTTGACCATAGAGCTCCTTCACTCGCCCCGAAGGAAAATAAGGAATAGGTTTTCCTTAGGGGAACGTAGATCCAGGCCGAGGTCAGCGTCAAGAGTCTTATAGTGAGAGTGGTTGGAAAGGAAAAGGTTTGTCCTCTGAACAGGCTCATGTCGTCACCATCCGCGAGGTGGCCGCGGCCGCCGGCGTCTCCATCGGCACGGCCTCCAAGGCGCTCAACGGCCGCGGCAAGCTGCGCGAGGAGACCCGGGCCCGGGTTAGCGCCGCGGCCGAGCGCCTCGGGTTCCGCCCGAACCCGCTGGCGCAGGGCCTGCTGGCCGGCCGCACCTACACGGTGGGCCTGGTGACCGGCGACAGCTTCGGCCGGTTCAGCATCCCGGTCATGCTGGGCGCGGAGGACGCGCTCGGGGCGGGGCAGATCTCCGTGTTCATGTGCGACACGCGTGACGACCCGATCCGGGAGCAGCACTACGTGGAGCGGCTGCTGGCGCGGCGCGTGGAGGGCATCATCGTCACCGGCCGGCGCACCGAGCCGCGGCCCAGCATCGGCGCGGACCTGCCGGTGCCGGTGGTCTACGCGATGACCCAGTCCTCCGGGGACGACGACTTCTCCGTCATTCCCGACGACCGGGGCGGAGGGGCGCTCGCGGCCCGCCACCTGCTCGCCACCGGCCGCACCCGGATCGGCCACGTGACGGGCCCGGAGCGGTTCGAGGCGGCCCGGCGGCGGGCGGAGGGCATGGCGGGGGCGCTGGCCGAGGCGGGCGCCCGGCCGGCGGGCGAGCCGCTGTTCGGCGAGTGGACCGAGGAGTGGGGGCGGCAGGGGGCCGACATCCTGCTGCGGGCGCACCCGGACGTGGAGGCGATCTTCTGCGGGAGCGACCAGATCGCGCGGGGGGTGTCGGAGACGTTGCGGGAGCGGGGGCTGCGCATCCCGGACGACGTGGCGGTGGTGGGCTTCGACAACTGGGAGCCCATGGTGGAGGGCAGCCGCCCGCCGTTGACGACCGTTGACATGAACCTGGGCGAGATCGGGCGGATCGCGGCGGAGCACCTGCTGGAGGCGATCGGCGGCGCACCGCGGGCCCGCGGGGTGCTCACGGTGCCGTGCAGCCTCGTCCTGCGCGAGTCCACCCGCGTCAACCCGGCCTGACCCCGTACCTCATGGGGTGACAGGCACGATCCGGGCCTCCTGGAGGGCGCCGTGGTCGATCGTCAGCAGGCCGACCGTGCCGTGGGGCTGGCGGCGGCGGTCCGTCGGCGAGCCCGGGTTGAAGATGCGCAGGCCGTCGCCCGTCTCGTCCATCGGGATGTGGGAGTGGCCGAAGACCACCAGGTCCGCGCCGGGGAAGCGGCGGCGCAGCCGGGGCAGGCGGCCCTTGGCCGGTCCGCTGTCGTGGATCATGCCGACCCGCAGGCCGTCCAGGGTCAGCTCCAGCGTCTCGGGCGCGGTCACGTCCGGGCCGTCGTTGTTGCCCTTGACGACGTGGACGGGCGCGTACGCCGCCAGCTCGTCGAGCACGGAGGCGACGCACACGTCCCCGGCGTGCAGGATCACGTCGGCGCCGCGCAGGTGCCCGGCCACCCCGGGCGGGCACGAGCGCCAGCGGCGGGGCGCGTGCGTGTCGGAAAGGACCACCACTCTCACGCCTCTCCCCTGCCCGCTTCCCCCGGAAGGGCACCCCCTACGAAAGTCTCCCGGCCCCCTCCCGATGACCGATCCGCCGGGAGAGGACCCGGTCATAGTGTCCGATCATGCGCAAAGCCATCCAGGTGACCGGTCTGATCCTGCTGCTCCAGGGCGTCAGCGGCGCCATCGACCATCTGGCCGTCCAGCCGTTCATGGGCTTGTTCCTGAACTTCTTCAACCGGGTGATCGTGCCCCGGGTGGACCTCCTGGCCGCCCAGCCGCTGTTCGCCAACCTCGCCCTGGCGGTGCTCGGCCTCGTCATGATCATCGCGGCGGCCCGCTCGTAACGGACGGAAGGCAGGTCCGAACGAGGGGCGCGCCTCACGCGGCTGGCTCGTACAACGGCACCCGTCCAGGGAGTGTAGTGCGCGTGAAGCGGTCTCCCGCCGTCTCGTGCTGGAGCGCCTTGCCGAGAGGCCGTCAGACGGCCTGATCACGTACGGCATGGCATGCCGGTGGTCGACGTCGACAGTGGTCACCAGACGCGTGACAGCCTTCATACACCGCATCTCAGTGCAAGTATCCACCACTGCGAGCGGCCGGAGGGGAGCGAAGTCAGCGTGCGTCCCGTGGTGGGCAGGAAGTCCAGCTCGCGGCGTTGTTCCGGCCCCCTGCCGGGCGTGAACAGCTCGTACGTCCGCCACAGCGTCTCGGTGTCGCTCAGCAGCCGCCTTGATCCGAACGACCGCCGGCTCGGGATCATCGACAGGTCGTAGGTTGGTCACGCGGAATGCGCCCGGGCTGCCATGCCGGTCGCCCAGGCGCAGCAGCGTCACGACACTTGGGTGGGCGCCGACCGACCCACCGCTGGTCGGCAGCCGCCGGGTGCCGAACTCGGCCTCGGTGTGATCCATCAGTGCCGCCGCACCACCCGGCCCTCGCTGACCGCATGACGGCGCCATCGGGCGGAGCGCGGTTTCGTCGGTCAACGCGCCGTGCCGATGAAGAGCTGGATCACCGAGCGGGCCAGGGCCTCCGGATCGTCGCGGGTGGCCTCGGGCAGGGCGCCGCTCAGCCACAGGCCGGCGAAGCCGTGGGCCAGCGACCAGGCGGCGATGGTGGTCAGGCGGTCCTGCGCCGGGCTCGGTGACAACCGGCCGGCGCTGGTGACGAGCACATGAGCCGCGCGCTCACGCGCCGCCTTCAGACTGGGATCGTCCACGCGATACAGCTCCGGCCGGAACATCACCTCGAAGTAGGGCCGATGGCCGGTCGCGAAGCGGACATAGGCGACTCCTACTTCGAGGACGTTCTCGGCCGCTCGTTCCAGGGTGTCGGCGAACACCTCGAACCCCTCGGCGGCCACGGCTGTCAGGAGTCCCGTCTTGTCGCCGAAGTGGTGAGCGGGGGCGGCGTGCGAGACGCCCGCGCGCCGGGCCAGCTCGCGCAGGCTCCATCCGGCGGGGCCGGATTCGGTGATGGCCTCGAGAGCGGCGTCGATGATGGCGCGCCGAAGGTTGCCGTGGTGGTAGGCGGTCTGCTTGATCTGCCTCACCTCCGCGCTTTCTGTGGTCGACAGGGTCAGACTCATTCTATCTTTACGTTGACAAGATAGCGACTCTCCTTCAGTCTTTACGATGACAAGATTGGAGGGACGTGATGGTTCCGTTCATCGCCCTGATCGGTGGGTTTGCCGTCCTGCGGCTGCTCGGCCTCGTCGGCATCGACGCCCTGGACGGCTGGCAGCCCGCGTTGCGGGGCGCTCTCGCCCTGATGTTCGTCACGACCGGCGTGCCGCATTTCCTGCCCTCGTGGCGGCGTGACTTCGTCGCGATGATCCCCGAGGTGTTGCCGCATCCGGCGCTGCTGGTGACCATCACCGGAGTGCTGGAGCTGGCCGGCGCCGCCGGGCTGCTGATCCCGGCCCTGGCGCCGTTCGCCGCAATCGGCCTCGCCCTGCTCATGGTCGCCCTGTTCACAGCCAACGTCTCGGCCGCCCGCCGCGACCTCACTCTGGCCGGGAAGCCTGTGACCCCGCTGCCGGTGCGCACCGCCCTGCAGGTGCTGTTCATCGCCGCCGCCAGCGCCGCGGCCGTGTAGGCCGCGGACCACCCGGACACACCACGACACCGAAGGACCACGAGTGAACGCTTCGCCCGGTACCCCGGACATCGACTACATCGACCACACGGTGCTCATCACCACCGACCTCGCCGCGGCCTCAACCCGCTTCGAGGCCCTCGGCTTCACGCTCAGCCCGACCTCTCCTCATATGCTGGCCGAACGCCCCGGCGGCCCGCCCCTGCCCACCTGCACCGCCAACCGGTGCGCCTACTTCGGCCACTCGTACATCGAACTGCTCGGTGTCGTCGACCCGACCGCCCCCGACCCCTGGGGCGTCCATCAGTTGCGCGCAACCTACCCTGGTCTGCTGATGACCCTCGGCTCCCGTGACGTGCAGGCCACCGCCGACCGGCTGCACGCCGCCGGGCTGGCCTCGACCGGCGTGCGCGCGCTGGAGCGGGAGGTGTCCACCCCGGAAGGACCGCGCACCGTCCGCGCCGACAGCGTCCGCATCGACGCGGAGCACACCCCGGAGGGCGCGCTCCAGGCCACCCAGCATCACACTCCCGAGTACGTCCACCAGCCGCGCTTCCTCACCCACCCCAACGGCGCGACCGGACTGCACAGCGTGCTCATGGTCGTCCCTGACGGCGACGTGGATTCCCACGAGGAGCGCTACGCCCGGATGCTCGACGCCGACGTGTGGATCGACGGCGCCAAGCGGGTAGTGCCGCTGCGGCACGGCCGCGTAGAGATCGTTCCGCAGTCCGCGCTCCACGAGCTGTTGCCTGGACACACCCCGGCCGCCGTGCCCCTGCTGGCCGCTCACACCATCGCCGTGAGCGACCTCGTCGTCGCCCGCAAGCTCACCGAGAGCAACGCCATCACGACGTACACCACCCCTGACGGGTTCTACGTCGCCGCCGAAGACGCCTGCGGCGTGCCACTCGCCTTCACACAGGGCTGACCCGCCACGGACGGTTCCGCCGGCTCACGCCCTTGCCGGCCGATCTGTACCCCCTAGCTTGTCGACCAAGCGTTTGGTTAGATCCAAGGATGGACCTCCGCCAGATCGCCGACCGGCTGGAGATCATCGACCTGCTGGGACGTTACGCCCGCGCCGTCGACTCCGGTCAGTGGAATCTCCTCGACGACGTCTTCACCCCCGACGCCGTCATCGACTACCGCTCCGCGAGCGGTATCCGGGGAACCCGCGCCGAGGTCACGGCCTGGCTGTCCGAGGTGCTGTCCGGGTGGCCCGGCCGGCTGCACCTGATCGGCTCCGTCGTCATCCGCTTCGACGGGGCCGACCTCGAAGGACGGGACGAGGCCGCGGTGAGCGCCGCGTTCACCGACACGCTTGCCCCGTCGCGGGAGATGGTCGCGGCAGGCGCCCCCGGACTGCTGCGGGGCGGTGGCTGGTATCACCACCGTATGTGCCGCACCCCGGACGGCTGGCGCAGCCGCGAGCTGGTCGAGGAGCAGGCCTGGCGGACCGTCACCGGCTGAACGGGCAGACCCGAAACGCGCGGGACGTACGGGCGTGGGCGTGGGCCGCACCCAGGTCCAGGGCGGACGACAACCGGCACCGGCGAGGTGGCGGTGAACCCCGGCAACGTCTCGCCGAGGCCGCTGTCCAGCGCCACCGGGTGATTGTCCCCGGACCAACCGTCGCAGCTCTGCGATGGTGCCGCCGGCCTGGCTGCGGGCGCGGTCCGCTGTCACGATCTCCGTCATGCCCTCATCCTCGGCGGGCGGGGCATGGCGATCGATCAGTCGGCGACAGCGGTGGTCAGCCGTCGCAGCCAAGGCGCACGAGGTCAGCCAGACGCGACGCTGAACGCCGTCGTCTGGCCCGACCGTCCAAAGGAAGCCCCACAGCCTCATGCCCCTGCCCTGACCTGCCACGGGCTCTCATGGACAACGCGGCGGCCGCATCCACGTCCTACGAACGCCCTACGCTCCGCACTCGCCCCAAGTCCCCCCTTGATCGGGTCGTCATGGGACAACGCGAAGTCCCTGTTGGCCATCCACCCGCCGAAATGTTCTCCCATCACGGCATCCGGCAGGAAGGCCCGCAGCCGTCCTCGCATCTTCTCCCGGTACTCGACGGGCTGACCCCAGTCTTCGGGTGCCTCCTCCGTCACGAAGAGCACCCAGTGGTCGACCTCCACGTCACGCCCCGGCTCGGGAGCGTCCCCGCTGTGACAGTCCAGCGCGGGCGAAGTCCGGGCTTGAGGACGGGCTCAAAGATGTGCGCGGCGTCTTGCGGCTAGTCCCGCCCCACCCAGTCCATCGTTATCGGCCAGGCCGCGGAGATCAGCCGTACAACGGCCGGCGCCCACCTCGTTCGCGCTGCTCTTCGGATTCGTCTTCGGCAGCGCGATCACCGTGCACGGCTCCAGCTACCGCGAGTTCATGATCCTCGGGATCCTAATCCAGACGATGTTGCTGACCGCGTCGAACACCGGGGGGCATCGCCCATGACATGAGGCAGGGCTTGGTGGATCGGTTCCGGTCGCTGCCCATCGTGCGCATCATCTGACTGCTGTGCCTCGGCGCTCGGGCCCGCTCATCCTCGCGCGTTCTCCGGCCACTTCGACTCCGCCTAGGGTGCTACGGGCGAGTCGCCTCGTAGTCGGCAAGCGCCGGCTGTCCGGCCGGGGCGGTCCGGGTCGGCGGGCGCATGGTCAGGATCAGCGCGGCCGACGCGATGAAGACGACCGCGGCGACGACGCCGATGACGTGCAGGCCGGCGGTGAACGCCTCCCGCGCGGCGCGCAGCAGCTCCGCGCCTTGAGCGGCGGGAAGGCGCCCGCTGGCGGCGACCGCGCCAGCCAGCGAGTCGGACGTGCCGTCCATCCGGCCGCGGTACACCACTGCGGCGACCACGCCGAGCAGCGCGAAGCCGAGCGAACCGCCGAGGTAGTTGCCGGTCTCCGACATCGACGCCGCCGAGCCGGCGCGCTCCGGTGGCACGGACCCGACGACCAGCCCGGTGCCCAGCGCGAACAGCGGGCCGGTGCCCAGCGCCAGCACGGTGATGCCGATCATGACCAGCGGCAGGGCGCGCGCACCGTCCACGCCGACCAGCAGCAGGCCGCCCAGCGCTGACCCCACCAGTCCGCCGGCGATGGCGGTCGTGTGCTTCATCCGCCGGGCCAGCGCCGGCGCGGCCATGGTGCCGGCCGCCACGCCCAGACCCATCGGCGCGAACAGCACCGCCGACGCGACCGGCGAGAAGCCCAGCACGCTCTGCAGGTACTGGGTGACCAGCAGGCCCGTCCCGGCCATGGCGATCCCGGCGAGGACCAGCGCGACGAGTACGGCCGTGAACGGGCGGTTGCGGAAGAGCCGCAGGTCCAGCAGCGGCACGCGCAGCCGCAGTTGCCGGCGGACGAACAGCGACCCGATGGCCGCGCCGGCGACGAGGGCCACCGCCGGCACGACCGGCACGCTCTCGACGGTCAACTGCTTGACCCCGTAGACCGTCAGGAGCACCGCCACGAGCGACAGCCCGACGCTGGCCAGGTCCGGCCGGCCGGCGTGATTGTCGCGGAACTCCGGCAGCAGGAACGGCCCGGCGAGCAGCAGCAACGCCATCGCCGGCACGGCCACCAGGAACACCGATCCCCACCAGAAGTGCTGGAGCAGGAGTCCGGCGAGGACGGGGCCGAGCGCGCCGCCGGTGAACTGGCAGGTGGCCCAGATCGCGATGGCCGTCCCGCGCTGTCGTCCGTCGCGGAACATGTTGGTGATCAGGGCGAGCGTGGACGGCGCCAGGGTCGCGCCGGCGACGCCCAGCAGCGCCCGCGCGACGATCAGCGTCAGCGGGCCGGTCGCGAAGGCGGCCACGACCGACAGCACCGCGAACGCCGCTCCACCGATCATCAGCAGCCGCCGGCGGCCGATCCGGTCGCCGAGCGTACCCATCGTGATGACCAGGCCGGCGACCATGAACCCGTAACTGTCGCTGATCCACAGCTGCTGAACGTTGGTGGCCCCCAGCTCGGCGCTCAGCTGGGGAAGCGCGAGGAGCAACGCCGTCATGTCCATCGCGACGAGCAGGGTCGGCAACATGAGGACGGCCACTCCCAGCCATGCCCGGTTGACTCGCATACCAAAAACTCCTGTTCTCTTGACGTTTCGCCGGTTGGTCGGAGCGACCGGGAGCTTCTTGACATGGGTACGGAAGCGAAGACTCATGCGAACGTTCGGCCGGGGATGTCAAGACGACGGGGGCGGCTCCGACCAACCAGTCGAAGGGCCCGGCCGGGCTCGCGAACCACGAGGAGTACGAGATGAAGTTCCTGATCAGCATGCACATCAACCCGAACGTGCTGGACGCGCTGACCGACGAGGAGAAGGCGGCGATCGGTGCCGGCCACGGCAGGTTCATGGAGGCGGTGAAGAAGTCCGGCGAGCTGATCACCACGCAGGCGCTGGTCGACCCGTCACAGGCCGCCGTGGTCTCCGTGCGCAACGGACAGCCGGTCGTGACCGACGGCCCTTTCCTGGAGGCGAAGGAGTATCTGGGCGGCTTCTACCTGATCGACTGCGAGAACAAGGAGCGGGCGATCGAGCTGGCGGCGCAGATCCCGGACGCCGCGATCGAGGGGCTGGGGATCGAGGTGCGGCAGGTGATGTTCGCTGACGGACAATTGGAGGCATGACAGCACCAGCCATCGAGGACCTGCTGCGTGAGCTCACGCCGCAGGTCCTCGGCACGTTGATCCGCCGGTACGGCCAGTTCGAAGGGTGCGAGGACGCTGTCCAGGAGGCCGTCCTCGCCGCCACCGTGCAGTGGCCGGCCGAGGGGGTGCCGGGCAACCCACGTGGCTGGCTGGTGACTGTCGCGTCCCGGCGGTTCATCGACCAGATACGCAGCGACCACGCGCGGCGCGAGCGGGAGTCGGCGACGGCCGGCGAGGTGGTGCCCGAGGACGTGCCGGACACCGATGACACGCTCGTCCTGCTGTTCCTGTGCTGCCATCCGACGCTGACCGCCCCCTCCCAGACCGCCCTGACGCTGCGGGCGGTCGGCGGCCTGACCACTGCCGAGATCGCCCGCGCGTTCCTGGTGCCGGAGGCCACGATGGCGGTCAGGATCAGCAGGGCCAAGCAGCGCATCAAGGCCGCCGGCAGCTCGTTCAGCCTGCCGGACGGCGCGGAGCGCGAGGAGCGGCTGCGGGTCGTCCTGCACGTGCTCTACCTGATCTTCAACGAGGGCTACACGGCCTCCTCGGGCAGCGAGTTGCACCGCGCCGACCTCGCGCGCGAGGCCATCCGGCTGACCAGGATGGTGCACGCGCAACTGCCCGAGGACGGTGAGGTGGCCGGGCTGCTCGCGTTGATGCTGCTGACCCACGCCCGCCGGGAGGCACGGACGACCGCGGCCGGCGACCTGGTGCCGCTGCACGAGCAGGACCGTACGCGGTGGGACCGCGCGCTGATCGAGGAGGGCAGCGAGCTGGTCAAGGCGTCGCTGGCCGGCCCGGCGCTGGGGCCCTACCAGTTGCAGGCCGCCATCGCCGCCACGCACGCCGACGCGGCCACGGCCGAGGAGACAAACTGGCCGCAGGTGCACGCCCTCTACCTCATCCTGGAACGGATAGCGCCCAACCCGATGGTCACCCTGAACCGGGCGATCGCGCTCGCCGAGATCGAGGGCCCGGCGGCCGGCCTGGCCCTGCTGTCCACCTTGGACGGTGACGAGCGGATGGCCCGGCATCACCGGTTGCTGTCCGTACGGGCGCATCTGCTGGAGGAGACCGGCGACCCGGCCGGGGCGTACGAGCACTACCGGCGCGCCGCGAAGGCCACAGCGAGCCTCGCCGAGCAGCGCTACCTGGAGTCCCGAGCCGGCCGGCTGAGACCGTAGAGCCGGCCCCGGCGACCGGGATCCGCTTCACGGCCTCATGCCGTTCGGGAATCCGGTCCAGCGCAGGTCGGCCGGGAGGTGGCTCATGTCGTTGAACATCACGATCGTGGGCGGCAGGCCGGTCCGGTACTCGATGACCGTCAGCGCGGTGTTGGCGCTGTTCAGCCCGAGCCACCGGGATGGCGGCGCGTCCAAGGCCTGCCGCACCAGCCACGCGATCGGGTAGGCGTGCGTCACCAGGACGTCGTGCGTGTCGGGCCGGGTCCCTGTCGTGGTCATGTCGGGTGCCTTCGCGAACCGGGCGACCAGCGCCTCGGCGAGCCTTCGGCCCGAGGCCGCCTCGGCGTCGTCGTAGCCGTCGAAGAAGCCGGTCCAGGACGGGGGTGTCTCGGCCGTGCTGGGAACGTAGGGCACATGATCGACCAGTTCGACGGCCTCGGCCACGGGCACGCCCGGCAGGTGCCGGGCGAGTTCGTGTGCGCTCGCCACGGCGCGTGGCAGCGGAGAGTGCCACACGGCGTCGATCGGTAGGCCGGCGAGCCGTTCGCCCAGCAGGCCCGCCTGCCGGCGCCCGTCGCCGGTGAGCTCCCCGAACGCGTCGGCCGCGCCGTGGCGTGCCAGATAGAGGTGTCGCGTCGTCATGAGGCGTTGGTCGTCGTGACGATGCCGTTGGTGCCGTCGATGGTGATGAGGGTGCCGTCGTGGAGCCTGCTCGTCGCGTTCGGGACGCCGAGGACGGCGGGGATGGCGTGCTCACGGGCGACGATCGCGGCGTGGGAGAGCACGCCTCCCGTTTCGGTGACGACGCCGGCGGCGATGCGCAGCAGCGGCGTCCACGCGGGGTCGGTGTAAGGGCAGACGAGGATGTCGCCCCGGTGCACGCGCGCGAAGTCTCCGGGACCGCGGACGATCCTCGCGGCGCCGGTCGCGGTCCCGTGACTGCCGGGTGTCCCGGTGAGTGTGGCGCCTGCGGGCCCCGAGGCTGCGGAAGGTCGGAGTGGTGGTGGCGGTGGGGGTGCGGCGGTGACCGGTCGTGCTTGCAGGATCCAGGCGCGGCCGTCGAGGATCGCCCACTCGATGTCCTGCGGCCCGCCCATCACGGCGGCGACCTCCTCGCCCAGCTCGGCGAGCCGCGTGGCGGTCGCGTCGTCGATAGCCGGTCGGTCCCGGATGCCGGCGGGCACGTCGCTGACGACGAGCCGCGTGCCGCGCCGGTCGAGGCGGTCCGGTTTGTCGGCGACGGTGCGTGTGACCGACCCGTCGCCGGCGACGCGGTAGGTGTCGGGGGTGACCGTGCCCCCGACGACGGTGGGGCCCAGGCCCCACGACGCCTCGATCCGGGTCGCGTCGTCCGGGCCCGCGGGTGTGAACATGACCCCGGACACCTCGGCGTCCAGATGGCGTTGGACGATGACGGCCATCGCAGGATCGTCGGACGGCCGCTCGTCGCGGCCGGAGACGGCCCGATAGCCGATGGCACGTGGAGAGAACAGCGAGGCCCAGCAGGCGCGTACGGCGTCGGCGACCTCGCCGGCCCCGTGCACGGCGAGGAAGCTCTCGTGCTGACCGGCCGCCGATGCCTGACCGGTGTCCTCGTTCGACGCCGATGATCTCACCGCCACAGGCGGGTCGCCGAGCCCGTCGAGTGCGCGTCCCAGCGCGTCGATCACGTCGGCGTGGAGGGGGCGGGTCTCGATCCCCTGCCGCACGGCGTCAAGACCGTCCGGCTCGCCCGCGAACCGTCCGAGGTCCAGGTCGCGGACGGCGGCGAGGTAGGCGGAGAACGAGACGACGAAGCCGTCGGGAACCGGCAGGCCCGCGCGGAGCAGCGCGCCCAGTGCGCCGGCCTTGCCTCCGCAGGTATCGGCGACAGCCTCCCTGAGGGGTAGGATCATCCGCGGCCTTTCAATAAATTATTGACAATATTTTGTTGAGTATGGATCGTAGGTGGCATGTCACGCAAGCAGGACCTCGCTCACCCGGCGCACGCCGACCACATCCGGGCCCGGCGTGAGCACGAGGCGCAACAGCGTCTTCTGGGCCTGGGCGCGGACGCGCTCGACGCCCGTCCGTGGCGACCCCCGCCCGCCCCGCCGACGGCGGTCGACCTCGCGCACTTCGCCGTCTGGCGCCACGCCGACCTGGACCCGGAGGACATCCTGAGCACGCTCACCCTCCTGCCCGCCGCACGCGCCGAAGTCGAAGGACTCGAATCCGCCCTGCTGTTCATAGCCCGGAGCGCGGGACTGACCTGGGCCCAGATGGCGCAGGCGATGGGGTTCAACTCCCCGCAGGCGTGCCAGCAGCACTACAACCGCCTGACGGCACGGCAGGACGCCGACTCGTGACGCCGGACTCTCCGCCCGACCTCCTGGCCCTGCACGCCGTCCGCATCACCGGGTTCGCGGACACCCCGGTGATCGCTCAGCGGTACGGCCTCGACCCGGCCGAGACGAGAGAGGCGCTGCTCGACGCCGAAGCACGTGGCTGGGTCGAGCACACCGCCTTCGCCGGCACCGGGGGCTGGTCGCTGACCGAACGGGGCCGGGCGGAGGACGAGCGCCGGCTCGCGGCCGAGCTCGCCCGCGTCGGCGGCGCCGACGAGGTCCGTGACGCCTACCGCGCGTTCCTTCCGCTGAACGCGCTCCTGCTACGAGCCTGCACCGACTGGCAACTCCGGCCCACCGCCGGGGATCGGCTCGCCGTCAACGACCACTCCGACCCCGTCTGGGACGCCGGGGTCCTCCACGAGCTCACCGGCATCGACCGCGCGCTCGGGCCGCTCGCGGACCGGCTCGGGGGCGTCCTCACACGGTTCCGCGGCTACGACACGCGCTTCACCACAGCTCTGGCGCGCGCCCGAGCCGGGGAGAGCGCCTGGGTGGACCGCACCGACGTCGACTCCTGCCATCGCGTCTGGTTCGAGCTCCACGAGGACCTCATCGCCACGCTCGGCCTGGACCGCCACACGCAACCCTGACCCCACACTCCCCCGCCCCTCGGACCCGATGGCCCTCCGGCCCGCCACCTGCCCGTCGCTGGGCCGGCAGGGCCCGTTCTGGACGGTCGCCCGCCAGGAGCATCCGACACACGACGAGCAGCATGCGACCGCATTCGTCCTGGCGGCACGGCCGAGCGCCTGTTCCGGACGGCCGCATCGTCGGCGCTCTTGAGCTGCTCGGCTCACAGCCCGATGGTGGACTTGGCGCCCATGTAGGAGCCGGCTCCGGGGAATCCGGCCTGGGCGAGCTCGGTGAAGCGGCGGCTGAATCCCAGCGACGGCAGGTCGCTGACGGGCACGAAGCGCACGCCCCGGATCGGTCTTGTGTCCGCGCCGTCGGCGGCACCGAGGCTGCCGCCGGTCCGCGTCCCGCCGGGCAAGGACCAGGAGCGGCCGGTGTCGGTGTCCTGGTCCAGCAGCAGAATCCGCTCGTCTTCGATGAGGACGCCGGTGACGCGCACCTTCAGCACCCCGGCAACGTACCGCAGGCAGGTCACGGAGCGCGCCGAGATCGCCGCGGGTGATCGCGCTAATCGAAGCCCTGATCAGCCGCGGCGCTCGCTCGATCATCGCGCCGGCCTGCCCGGTCTGCGGCCGCACCCTTCCACTGAGGTTCAAGCACGGTGGCCTGCGCTGCTGCCGCCGTTGCTACGCCATCGGCCTTCGCCGCACCTGCGGAAGCTGCGGCGAAGTCGGTGACATCGCCTCCAGGACCCCCGACGGCGATCCGGTCTGCGATCGGTGTACCAAAGCCGACCCCGCCAACCACGAGACGTGCGGCGAATGCGGGCGCCGTGCCCTGTGCCGACCCCGCCAGGACGGGACACGTTTGTGCAGGTCCTGCCACACCGAGCCGGTCGCGCTTTGCTCACGGTGCGGCAAGTCCAAACCTTGCTACCGGTCCGCGACCGCCAGCCCGATCTGCCCGTCCTGCTCACGTTCCAAGGCGCCATGCGTCCGCTGCGGAAACGTCCGGCTGATCGCCTACCGGGCCGATGACGGCGGCGCACTCTGCCAGGCGTGCGGAGAGACCACCGAGCCGTGCTCGACCTGCGGCCGTGACTCCCGCGTCATCACCCGGACTCCCGACGGGCCGATCTGCCGTAACTGCTATCGCGCCGACATTCGGTTCGTCCGTGAATGCCGGACCTGCGGCACCGTCGAGCACCTGTATCACGACCGGCTCTGCAACCGCTGCGCCGCGATCCGCTGGCTGCGTGACCTGTTCGCCGACCCCGAAGGCGCCATCCGCGCCGACCTCGAAGGCATCGTCAAAGCCCTCACCGCCGGCCGCCCTCTGCCGCTGCTCAACCTTCTGGAGAGGACCAGCAAGCGCCACCAGCTCCGGCGGCTCCGCGAGGCAGGCAGCGGCCTCGACCACCACTTCCTTGACCAGCTTGGCACCTCCCGGGACGTCGCCAGCCTCAGGGCCGCGCTCGTCGCTGCGGGCCTCCTGCCTCCCCGTGACGAATACCTCATCACGTTCGAGACCTGGCTGACAAAGATCGTCAACCAGGTCGAAGAACGCGACGACGAGAAGCTGATCCGCAGCTTCGGCACCTGGTCCGTTCTTCGACAACTGCGCCGAGCCGCAGCCCGCAGACCCTTGAGCTACGGCCAGGTAGCCCCACCACGAACCCAGATCCGGTCCGCGATCCGCTTCCTTAGCTGGGTGCGCGACCACGACCGCACCCTGCCCACCTGCACCCAGGCCGACCTCGACGCCTGGCTCACCTCCGACGGCCCCGGCCGACCGGAGAGCCGCCGGTTCATCAGCTGGGCGACCAAGCAGCACTACCTCAAGGACGTCATCTTCCCGAGCCCCGACCGATCTGGCCGAGGCCAGTCCGCCATCGAAGACGACGAACGCTGGAGCATCGTCCACCGGCTCCTGCACGACGACAGTCTCGACACCCGCGTCCGCGTCGCAGGCTGCCTCGTCCTGCTCTACGGCCAGACCGTCAGCCGGATTGCGCCCCTGACCGGGGACCAGATCATCGACGACCCCGGCCAGATGCGGCTACAACTCGGAATCCGACCCGTCGATGTGCCCGCACCCCTGGCCGACCTCCTCCGCGAACTGGCCACCGCTGATCACCATGCGGCCGTCCTCGGGGAAACCGGCCACCGCTGGCTCTTCCCCGGCCAGTACGCCAACCAGCACATGCACCCGGCCAGTCTGAACCAACTGCTCAACGCGGTCGGAGCACACAGCCGCCCCGGACGCAGTACGGCCCTCATGGACCTCGCCTCACAACTGCCCCCAGTCGTGGTCAGCAAGCTCCTCGGCCTGCACATCTCGACCGCCACCGAATGGGCCCAAGCCGCGGGAAACACCCGCCCTGGCTACGCCGCGAGCGTTGCCCGGCGGCGCCGCTGACCTCCAGCATCGTGCGGGATAACCAGTCGACGGGGTACTGGGTCTTGGAAAATCCGAATTCGATGCGCGGCAAACGTCATCGCCGCAGATTGGCGAGATGGGTGTCATCGAAGGCTGTCGTTCCGGCGCGCACTCCACACTGCCAGCCCGGCCGCCAGGACGAGCACGCCGGCGAGCCAGAGGATGCCCTGGAGTGGCAGGGCATCGACGATTGTGCCGCCGGCCAGCGCGCCGAGACCGATCGAGAGGTTGAACACCGCCACCCACAGGGCGGAGGCTTCCTCGACCGCTTGTGGCGCGGACTTGATCATCCATGTCTGGAGGCTCGTGGAGACCCCGCCGTACACCAGGCCCCAGACGACGAGCAGCGTCACCCCGCCTGCGGCGGTGAGCCCTGCTAGGGGGTAGAGCAGCACGGTAACCCCCAAGGCGGCGGCGATGGACAGCACCGTCCGATGGAGCCGTTTCGCCACGGCGGCACCCGCGATGAAGTTCCCTGCCACGCCTGCCAGGCCGAATCCGAACAGCAGTGGCCCGACGAGTTGCGCGTCGATGCCGGACAGATCCTGCAGCACGGGGCTGATGAACGTGTAGGCCGCGAAGTGGCCGGTCACGATCAGGAAGGTCGCCAGGATGCCGATCCGGACGCCCTGGTTGCGGAACTGATCGGTCAGCCGCCGCAGGCCGACGGGTTGAGCAGCGGTCAACGGTGGCAGCACGGCCAGCAAGGCGACCAGCACGACCAGTGCGAGGGCGCTCAAGGCGCCGAACGCGATCCGCCAGCTCGCCAGCCCGCCGATCATCGTGCCGATGGGGACGCCGAAGACGTTCGCGGCCCCGACGCCGCCGAAGATGATCGCCGTGGCCCGCGGCACGAGCGGGGCGGGGACGAGCCGGACGGCCAGACCGCCGGCGATGGCCCAGAATCCGCCGATCGCCACCCCTACCAGCACGCGGGCGGTGATCAGAAGTGGATAGTTCGGGGCCAGGGCGGAGGCCAGGTTAGCGAGCGTCATGAGTCCCATCAAGGCGACGAGCAAGAGCCGGCGATCCATCCTGCCGACGAGTACCGGGACCGATGGTGCCGCGACGGCGGCGACGATGCTGGGAACCGTGACCATCAAGCCCGCCGCACCCTCAGAGACCGACAGCGCCGATCCGACGGGGGTGAGCAGTCCGATGGGGAGCTGCTCGGCCGTCACCAGGAGAAATGTGCCGAAGGCCACGGCGGACACCGCGATCCAATGATTCTTCGCTGACGCGTCTCGCCGGGTCGTCGTGGGGTCCGTTGCCGTCACGTCGTGTCTCCCCTCTTATTCGGGAGCGGTCGCTCCCATATGACGGCAAACCTTAATACGGGAGCGATCGCTCCACAACCTTGATAGAGTGGCGAGCATGGCACGGCCCAGGGAGTTCGACGAGCAAGACGTGATCGCCAAGGCGACCGACCTGTTCTGGCGTCGCGGCTACAACGCCACGTCCGTCCGCGACCTAGGCGCCGAGCTCAAACTCAAGCAAAGCAGCCTGTATCGGACCTTCAACGACAAGCGCACACTGTTCTTGCGGACGCTGGACCACTATCGGGCGACGGAGTCCACGCAAGCCGAAGAGCAGCTGAGCGCCGCCGGTCCCAGCCTCGAAGTCCTGCGAGAGTGGTTGATCTGGATGATCAGCCACGAGGCCGGTCGCGGCTGCTTCGTGGTCAATACGGCCGCCGAACTCGGCACCACCGACCCCGAGGTCCAGCAGAGGACCGAGGCCGCGTTCGAAGTCACCAGGAAAACCCTGGCGTCACTGCTACGCCGCGGCATCCGCGACGGCGACCTGCCCGCCGCATTGGACGTCGACACCGCAGCGGAGCTGCTGTTCACGACGGTGCTCGGACTACGCGTACGCGAACGCGTCGGACACGACGCCCAACGGCTCGCCACAGCAATCGACTTCACGATCAAAACGCTCGCGACATCTGCGACCTGACCACGCCTATCCCGGTCGCGGAGCAGCGAGAGACCGGCCGCCCCTACCGCCATTCGGCAGGTTGTGATAGCCGGGCCTGCCGGTATCCGGTGAGCCGATGCGCAGGACCACCGTAGCGCCGACGAGACACGGGCCGGCCTCTCGCCCGTCGAGGTGGCCGGCGCTCGGGGGTCCGGGGCCGGAGGCACCCGGCCAGGGGGTGTGGGGGAGCTCGGCTCCCCCACTGTCACAGCCCGAACCCCGTCGCGCGAAGCGCGCCCCTCCGTGAGGACCTTGCCTTCGAGGCCCCGTTCCCTGGTTCTCACAGCGCGATTGTTGCGGCCGTGTTTCGCTCGTTACCCATGTGTGCGCTTTGTTACAGGCGTGCGACACACGTAACCGGAGCACCGCCACGGACCGTCAGAGTGCGTAACCCGCCTTTCCTAGGCTCGCAGCCAGAAAGATCGAGCGTAGGAGGAGATGATGGCGCGGTGGCTCGCCGAATGGCACCCCGATGACGAGACCTTCTGGGAGACCAGAGGGAAGAGGATCGCACGGCGGAACCTCGCTTTCTCGATCTTCGCCGAGCATCTCGGCTTCACCGTGTGGACGCTCTGGAGCATCGTGGCGACCAGGATGGGCGCCTACGACTTCTCCACCGACCAGCTCTTCTGGCTGGTGGCGCTGCCCAACCTGATCGGTTCGGCGCTGCGGGTGCCCTACACCTTCGGCCCGGCCAGGTTCGGCGGGCGTACCTTCACCACCTTCAGCGCGCTCATGCTGCTCATCCCGGCGGTGCTCCTCGGGGTGGCGGTGAACAACCCGGGCACGCCGTACTGGCTGTTCCTGGTGATCGCGGCGCTGGCCGGGGTCGGCGGCGGCAACTTCGCCTCCAGCATGGCCAACATCACCTACTTCTACCCCCGCTCCAAGCAGGGCGTCGCCCTCGGCCTCAACGCGGCCGGCGGCAACATCGGCGTCAGCTCCGTGCAGCTCGTCATGCCGCTGGTGATCGGCGGGCTCGGGCTGGCGGCGGCCGGCTGGTTCTGGGTGCCGTTCATCCTGGTGGCCGCCGGTTGCGCCTGGTTCTTCATGGACAACCTGACCAGCGCCAAGGCCAGCCCCCGCGAGCAGCTCGCTGTCGCCGGACGGGCGCAGACCTGGATCATGTCGTTCCTCTACATCGGCACGTTCGGCTCGTTCATCGGCTACTCGACGGCGTTCCCGCTGCTGGCCAAGAGCCTGTTCCCGGACTCCCCGTGGGCGGCGGTGGCCTTCGTCGGGCCGCTGGTCGGCTCCCTCATCCGGCCCGTCGGCGGCTGGCTGGCCGACCGCCTCGGCGGCGCGCCGGTCACGCTGTGGAACTTCGCCGGCATGGGCGTGGGCGTCACGCTGGTCTGGCTCGCCGTCGACTCGGGCGCGTTCTGGCCGTTCTTCCTGGCCTTCCAGACACTGTTCATCACCGCGGGCATCGGCAACGGCTCGACGTACCGGATGATCCCCGCGATCTTCCAGGCGAAGGCGGTCGCCGAGCGCGGCGAGGGCGAGGAGGCTCTCCTGTACGGCAAGCGACAGGCGTCGGCGGCGATCGGCATCATCTCCGCGGTCGGCGCGCTCGGCGGATTCCTCATCAACCGGGCGTTCGGCATGTCGTTCGCGCAGACCGGCAGCCCGGCGACGGCGCTGGCCGCCTTCGGCGCCTTCTACGTGTCCTGCTTCGTCCTGACCTGGTGGTGCTACACCCGGACCGTCGGCGTCTCGCGCGTCGCCAGCCTCGCCCACGCCAGGGTCTGAGACATGATCGAGCTTCCCGTGCTGAGCCACTGCCCGTACTGCGCCCTGCAGTGCGGGATGGCGATCACCGCCGAGGCGGTGATCAGTCCCAGGACCGACATCCCGGCCAACGCCGGCGGCGCCCTGTGCCAGAAGGGGTGGACCGCGGCCGAGCTGCTCACCGGCGGCGAGCGCCTGACCAGCCCGCTGCTGCACGGCAGGCCCGTCTCGTGGGAGACCGCCCTCGATTACGTGGCCGGCCGGCTCTCCGAGATCCGCGCCGAGCACGGCCCCGACGGCGTGGCCGTGTTCGGCGGCGGCGGGCTGACCAACGAGAAGGCCTACCAGCTCGGCAAGTTCGCCCGGGTGGTGCTGGGCACCAGCCAGATCGACTACAACGGCCGCTTCTGCATGTCCTCGGCCGCGGCCGCCTCCAACCGGGCGTTCGGCATGGACCGCGGGATGCCGTTCCCGATCACGGACCTCGCGCAGGCCGACGTCGTGCTGCTGGCCGGCGGCAACGTGGCCGAGACCATGCCGCCGTTCGTCCGGCACCTGGACGGGCCGCGGCTCATCGTCATCGACCCGCGCCGCACGGCGACCGCCAAGCTCGCCTGGCTGCACCTGCAGCCCACCCCCGGCACCGACCTCGCGCTGACGCTCGGCCTGCTGCACCTGGCCATCGCCGACGGGCTCGTGGACGAGGAGTACGTCGCCGCCCGCACCTCCGGCTTCGAGGCGGTGCGCACCTCGCTCTCCTCCTGGTGGCCGGAGCGGGTCGAGCGGATCACCGGCGTGCCGGTGCCCCGCATGCGGCAGGCCGTCCGGGCGCTGGCCTCGGCGCAGCGAGGCGTCGTGCTCACCGGCCGCGGCGCCGAGCAGCACGCCAAGGGCACCGACACCGTCACCGCGTTCATCAACCTGGCGCTCGCGCTGGGCCTGCCCGGCCGGCCCGGCTCCGGGTACGGCTGCCTGACCGGGCAGGGCAACGGCCAGGGCGGCCGCGAGCACGGCCAGAAGGCCGACCAGCTCCCCGGCTACCGCAAGATCGACGACCCGGCGGCCCGCGAGCACGTCGCCCGGGTGTGGGGCGTGTCCCCCGAGGACCTGCCCGGCGCCGGCCGCTCGGCCTACGAGCTGCTGGACGCGCTCGGCACCCCGGAGGGGCCGCGGGCGCTGCTGCTGTTCGGCTCCAACCCGGTGGTGTCGGCGCCCCGCTCCGGGCACGTCACCGACCGGCTGCGCGCCCTCGACCTGCTGGTGGTGGCCGACGTCGTGCTGTCGGAGACCGCCGCCATGGCCGACGTCGTCTTCCCCGTCACGCAGTGGGCGGAGGAGACCGGCACCATGACGAACCTGGAGGGCCGGGTGCTGCTGCGCCGCCAGGCCGTCGCCCCGCCCGACGGCGTCCGCAGCGACCTGGAGCTCCTGCAGGGCCTGGCCAAGCGGTTCGGCCACACCTACTCCGCCGATCCGCGCGAGGTGTTCGACGAGCTGCGCCGGGCCAGCGCGGGCGGGATCGCCGACTACGCGGGCATCACGTACGAGCGGATCGAGCGGGAGAAGGGCGTCTTCTGGCCCTGCCCCTCCCCCGAGCACCCGGGCACGCCGCGGCCGTTCCTCGACCGGTTCGCCACCCCGGACGGCCGGGCCCGGTTCGTCGCGGTCGAGCACCGCCCCGCCGCCGAGGAGATCGACGAGGACTACCCCCTCTACCTCACGACCGGCCGCGTACTCGCCCAGTACCAGAGCGGCGCCCAGACCCGGCGCATCGCCCCCCTGGCCGAGGCGGCGCCCGAGCCCTTCGTGGAGCTCCACCCGGACCTCGCCGGCGAGCTGGAGATCAGCGCGGGCGACATGGTGCGGGTCAGCAGCCGGCGGGGCGACAGCCAGGCAGTGGTCAAGATCAGCGACGCGATCAGGCGCGACACGGTGTTCATGCCGTTCCACTGGGAGGGCGCCAACCGCCTGACCAACCCCGCGCTCGATCCCGTCTCCCGGATGCCTGAGTTCAAGGTGTGCGCCGTCAAAGTGGAGAGGGTCGCATGAGACTCGTCGTCGTAGGGAACGGCATGGCCGGCTCACGCCTGGTCAGCGAGGTGCGGGCACGTGACCCGCACATCACGGTCACGGTGCTCGGCGCCGAGACGTCCCAGCCGTACAACAGGGTGCTGCTGTCCAACGTGCTCGCCGGGACCACCCGGCCCGACCAGGTGCGCCTGGTCGACCCGGCGTGGTACGCCGCGCACCGGGTGGAGGCGGCGTTCGGCAGCGCCGTCACGTGCCTCGACCGGGACACCCGCTCGGTGATCACCGAGGACGGGCGCCGCGTGCCGTACGACGTGCTCGTGCTGGCCACCGGCAGCGAGGCGATCGTGCCCCGGCTGCCCGGCGTGGAGCGGGCGATCCCGTTCCGCACGCTGGACGACTGCGGGCGCATCCTGAAGGCCGCCGAGCACAGCCGGCGCGCCGTGGTCATCGGCGGCGGGCTGCTCGGCATCGAGGCCGCCCGTGGCCTGGCCGGGCGCGGCCTGCCCGTGACGCTGCTGCACCTGGCCGGCCACCTCATGGAGCGCCAGCTCGACGTGGAGGCCGGGCAGGTGCTCGGCGAGACCCTGGCCGGGCTGGGCGTGGACATCCGGACCGGCGTGAGCGCCGAGGCGGTGCGCGAGGACGGCGTCGCCCTGGCCGGCGGCGAGCTGGTCGAGGGCGACCTCGTGGTCCTGGCCTGCGGCGTCCGCCCGGTCACGGGCCTGGCCGCCGACGCCGGGCTGGAGGTGCGGCGCGGCGTCGTCGTGGACGACGAGATGCGCACCGACGACCCGTCGATCTTCGCCATCGGCGAGTGCGCCGAGCACGACGGCACCGTGTACGGCCTGGTGGCGCCCGCCTGGGAGCAGGCCACGGTGGCGGCCGACGTCATCACCGGCGGCAAGGCCCTCTACCGCGGCTCGCGGCTGGTGACCCGGCTGAAGGCCAAGAGCGTGGAGCTGGCCGCGATGGGCGAGACGCAGCTCACCGAGGAGCACGCCGAGGTGGTGCGCTTCAGCCACCGGGCCCGCGGCACCTACCGCAAGCTGGTCATCCGTGACGGGCGGCTGGTGGGCGCGATCCTGCTGGGCGAGAGCGACGCGGTCGGGACGGTGACGCAGCTCTTCGACCGGGGCGGCGCCCTGCCGGGCGACCGGGCGGGGCTGCTGTTCCCCGGCCTGTCGTCGGCGGCGCACGTGGCCGACAGCCCGACGCTGATGCCGGACGCGGCCAAGGTGTGCCAGTGCAACAACGTGACCAAGGGCCAGATCCGGGCGTGCTGGGAGGCCGGCGCGCGGGACGTGGCCGGGATAGCGGCGGCGACGAGGGCCACGACCGGCTGCGGCACCTGCCGCGACGCGGTCGAGGGCATCGTCGGCTGGCTGTGTGAGCAGGAAGGGGTTTCGGCATGACCGGAGTCGTCGTCGCGGGATACGGGCCCACCGCCCACCGGTTCGTCGAGGCGCTGCGCGAGCGGGGCTTCGACGGCCGGATCACGGTCATCGGCGAGGAGCCCCGCCCGGCCTACGACCGGGTGGCGCTGACCTCGTACCTGACCGGGACGAGCATGGAGGAGCTCACCTACGAGGTGCCCGAGGGGGTCGAGACCCGCCTGGGGACCCGCGTCACCGGGATCGACCGGGAGGCGCGCGTGGTCACCACGGCCGACGGCGCGAGCGTGCCGTACGAGGTGCTGGTGCTGGCCACCGGTTCGGCGCCGTTCGTGCCGCCGGTGCCGGGCGCGGAGCACGCCTTCGTCTACCGCACCATCGACGACCTCGACGCGATCCGCGAGGCGTCGGAGGGGGCGTCGGAGGGCGTGGTCGTCGGCGGCGGGCTGCTCGGCCTGGAGGCGGCCGACGCGCTGCGCGGCCTCGGCCTGCGCACGCACATCGTCGAGATGAGCCCGTGGCTGATGCCGCGCCAGGTGGACGAGGGCGGCGGCTCGGTGCTGAAGGGGCACATCGAGGGGCTGGGGCTGAGCGTCCACGCCGGGGCGGGCGTCCAGGAGATCGTCACCGACGCCGGCGGGCGGGTCACCGGCCTGCGCAAGCCCGACGGCACCCTGCTCGACGCGCAGATCGTCGTCTTCTCGGCGGGGATCAGGCCGCGCGACGAGCTGGCCCGCGCCAGCGGGCTCGACGTGGGCGAGCGCGGCGGCATCGTGGTCGACGAGGGCATGCGCACCTCCGACCCGGCCATCTACGCGATCGGCGAGTGCGCGCTGGCCGGCGGCCAGGTGTACGGCCTGGTCGGGCCGTGCAACACGATGGCCGAGGTGGCCGCCGACCGCGTGCTCGGCGGGACGGCCGGCTTCGAGGGGGCCGACCTGTCGACCAAGCTCAAGCTGCTGGGCGTCGAGGTGGCGCAGTTCGGCGCGATGAGCGGGGCGCTCGACGTCACCTACATGGACCCGGTGGGCGGCGTCTACAAGAAGCTGTTCATCAGCGACGACGCGCGGACGCTGCTCGGCGGCATCTGCGTCGGCGACGCCTCGCCGTACGCGACGCTGCGGCCGTTCGTCGGCAAGGCCCTGCCCGCCGCGCCGGCCGACCTGCTGTTCACCGGGGCGGGGGTGGCCGGGCTGGACCTGCCCGACGACGCGCAGGTCTGCTCCTGCAACAACGTGAGCGCGGGCGCGGTCCGCATGGCCATCGCCGACAAGGGCGTGACCGACGTCCCCGGCGTCAAGGCGTGCACCCGGGCCGGCACCACGTGCGGAAGCTGCGTGCCGATGCTCAAGCAGCTCCTGGAGAAGTCGGGCGTCGAGATCAGCAAGGCGCTGTGCGAGCACTTCACGTACTCGCGGGCCGAGCTGTTCGACATCATCCGCGTGCGCGGCGTCACGACGTTCTCCGAGCTGATCGCCAACCACGGGACCGGGCGCGGCTGCGACATCTGCAAGCCCACGGTGGCCTCGATCCTGGCCTCGCTGCACAACGGGCACGTGCTGGAGGGCGAGCGGGCGGCGCTGCAGGACACCAACGACGCGTATCTGGCCAACATCCAGAAGAACGGCACCTACTCGGTCGTCCCGCGCATCCCAGGCGGCGAGATCACGCCGGACAAGCTCATCGTCATCGGTGAGGTGGCCCGCGACTTCGGCCTCTACACCAAGATCACCGGCGGGCAGCGGATCGACCTGTTCGGCGCCCGCGTGGAGCAGCTCCCGGAGATCTGGAAGCGGCTCGTCGACGCCGGGTTCGAGTCGGGCCACGCGTACGGCAAGGCGCTGCGCACGGTCAAGTCGTGCGTCGGCTCCACCTGGTGCCGCTACGGCGTGCAGGACTCGGTGGGCCTGGCCATCGCCCTGGAGCTGCGCTACCGCGGCCTGCGGGCGCCGCACAAGCTGAAGTCGGCGGTGTCGGGCTGCGCCCGCGAGTGCGCCGAGGCCCGCTCGAAGGACTTCGGCATCATCGCCACCGAGCAGGGCTGGAACCTGTACGTCGGCGGCAACGGCGGCTTCAAGCCCCGCCACGCCGACCTGTTCGCCTCCGACCTGTCCACCGACGAGCTGATCAGGACCATCGACCGGTTCGTCATGTACTACATCCGCACGGCCGACCGGCTCCAGCGCACCGCCGCCTGGGTCGAGTCCATCGAGGGCGGTCTCGACCACGTCCGCGACGTGATCGTGAACGACTCGCTGGGGCTGTGCGCCGAGCTGGACGCCCAGATGGCGCACCACGTGACCACGTACCAGGACGAGTGGCGCGCCACCATCGAGGACCCGGAGAAGCTGAGCCGTTTCGTCAGCTTCGTCAACGCCCCCGGCGTCCCCGACCCCTCGATCGTCTTCGACCGCGAACGTGACCAGATCAAGCCGATGGTGGTGACCCCGTGACTGTTCTCATGAGCTGGACGACCGTGTGCGACTACCCCGTGCTGCTGCCGGAGCGCGGCGTGTGCGCTCTGGTGGACGGCGAGCAGGTGGCCCTCTTCCGTACCTTCGACGGCGCCGTGTACGCGATCGGCAACCGCGACCCGTTCAGCGGCGCCTGCGTGCTCTCCCGGGGCATCGTCGGCACGCGGGGCGGCGAGCCGACGGTGGCCTCCCCGCTGCACAAGCAGGTGTTCTCCCTCGTCACCGGCCTCTGCCTGGACGAGCCGGGTGTCGCGGTGCCGACGTACCCGGCCCGGGTGGTGGACGGCCGGGTGGAGGTCGGCGCGCGGGCCGGCCTGCCGGAGCAGACCGGCCCGCTCAAGGTGCTGGAGGCGGCGTCAGGGCGCGCTCTCGTTGACGCACCGTAGGACGGGGTGGCCGGTCAGGTCGCCGGGGTTCAGCTCCTGACCGGTCGCCACGGTGAACGTGGCCGACTCCCCCGGCAGCAGGGTGACGAGCATGTCGTCCACCGAGGCGGCGGGGTCCAGCCGGTCGGGGAACAGCGCGAGCTCGCGCAGCACCGTCCGGGCGGTGACCGTGACCCGGTAGCCGCCCTCGACCGGCTCGGCGCGCGCCTCGTAGGCGGCCGGCGGGAAGTCCACGGCGGTGTCCTCGGCGAAGAACGCCACGGTGCGCGCCTCCCCGAGCCGGGCGACCAGCAGCTCGCGCCGCGGGTCGCCGGGAACCGCCACGGGCGGGGGCAGCGGGATCCGCGCGACCGAGCGGGGCGCCACGTCCACCGGGACGGACTCCTTGGCCAGCGGCTCGCCGCCGAGGCCGTGCCGTACGAGCCGCAGCTCGCCCCGCCAGGGCCGGTCCGTGTCGTTGACGACGGCGGCCTCGCCGTCCAGCAGGGCCAGCAGCCGGTCGCCGTAGACGCGGCGCAGCGCGTACCACAGGGGCTTGCGCCGGCCGTCGCCGTCCACCGCGGCCCAGGAGGTGACCGGCCAGCAGTCGTTGAGCTGCCAGAGGATCGTGCCGGAGCAGTGCGGGGCGAGCGCGCGGAACCGCTCGATGCCGTAGGCGACGGCCCGTGCCTGGTTGAGCTGGGTGAGGTAGTGCCAGGCGTCGAACGTGGCGGGCCGCGGCAGGTGGTCGCCGAGGCCACGCAGCAGCTTGCCGTTGCCGTCGTCGGCCTTCTGGTGGTGCAGGACGAGCGGGGCGTCCGGGGTCAGCTCGCCGCCGATGGCGCGGCGCATGGTCGCGTACGCCGCCGGGCCCTGGAAGCCGAACTCGGCGACGAAGCGCGGGGTGTAGGCGGCGTAGCGGGTGTAGTCCTCGCGGTTCCACACGTCCCAGATGTGGATGGTGCCGGCCGCCGGGTCGTTGGGCGGCAGCTCGGGCGACCCCGAGTAGGGGCTGCCCGGCCAGTACGGGCGGCCGGGGTCGAGCTCGGCGACGATCGACGGCAGCAGGTCGTGGTAGAAGCCGGCCCCCCAGGTACGGCCCTCCAGGCGCTCGGGCCAGCCCCAGTCGGCGTGGCCCTCCAGGTTCTCGTTGTTGCCGCACCACAGGACGAGGCTGGGGTGGGGGGCCAGGCGGGTGACGTTCTCGCGGGCCTCGGCCTCCACCTCGGTGCGGAACGGCTCCTCCTCCGGGTAGGAGGCGCAGGCGAACGGGAAGTCCTGCCACACCATGAGGCCCAGCTCGCCGGCCAGGTCGTAGAAGTCCTCGCTCTCGTACAGGCCGCCGCCCCAGACGCGCAGCAGGTTGACCCCGGCGCCGGTGGCCTGCACGAACCGCCCGGCCAGGCGGTCGCGGGTGACGCGGGCGGGGAAGCAGTCGTCGGGGATCCAGTTGACGCCGCGCACGAACACCGGCACGCCGTTGACGGACAGCCGGAACGCCTCCCGTTCGAGCTCGACGGTCCGGAACCCGATCTTCCGCTGCCACTGCCCGGCGTCCCGCCCGGACGCGTCGCCCAGGCGGACGGTCAGGTCGTAGCGGTGCTGCGCGCCGTGGCCGCGCGGCCACCACAGCAGCGGCTCGGCCACCGGCACGCGCACGACGGCGCGGCGCCGCCCGGCGGGGACGGGGAGCTCCACGGTGGTCCCGGCGACCTCGGCGGTCACCACCAGCGGCGCCTCCGTGGCCCGCTCGACCCGGACGTGGACCTCCACCTCGCCGTGCTCGCCCCGCTCCCCGCGCTCCCCCGAAGGGGTGACGCGGACGACGGGGCGGACCTCGGCCAGGCGGGCGCCGCTCCAGCTCTCCAGCCCGACGGGCCGCCAGATGCCGGCCGTCACGAGGGCCGGTCCCCAGTCCCAGCCGAAGTTGCAGGCGGCCTTGCGGACGAACGGGTACGGCGCCTCGTACGCGCCGGGCCGCTCGCCCAGGGCGGCCCGCCACGCCTCGGCGTAGGCGGGGGCCGGGTCGAAGCGGACCTCCAGCGTGTTGGCGCCCTCGCGCAGCAGGTGTCGCACCGGGAAGCGGTAGGAGCGGTGCTGGTTGGCGGTGGCGCCGAGACGGACCCCGTTGAGGGTGACGGTGGCGACGGTGTCCAGCCCCTCGCAGACCAGGTCGGTGCGGTCGTGCCCGTCCGGGGCCCAGGTGAAGGTGGTGGCGTAGGTCCAGGCCGTGTCCCCGATCCAGCCGAGGCGGTTCTCGTTGTCGTCGAGGTAGGGGTCGTCGATGAGGCCCGCGGCCAGCAGGTCCGTGTGGACGCAGCCGGGCACGGTGGCGGGTACGGCTCCGGCGCCGGAGACCGCCGGAGGGAGGGAGCCGCCGGTGAGGGCGGGACGCAGGGTCCAGCCGTCGGACAGCGGGTGGTACACGGTCAAGAAAGGTCTCCTTGGCAGTCGCTGAGCCGGGCGCAGGCCACGAAGTGGCCCGGCGTGGCCTCCGCCAGGCCGCCCGAGGCGCCCTTCTCGTGGTAGAGGCAGGATCGCACCTCGGGCGCGTCCTCCCAGGGGGCGTGCAGCCGGGGCACGGCCGACAGCAGCCGGCGGGTGTAGGGGTGGAGGGGGTCGCCGAACACCTGCTCGGTCGGGCCCCGCTCGACGACCGAGCCGCGCCACAGCACGACGGTCCGCTCGGCGAGGTAGGTGCCGAGGGCGAGGTCGTGCGTGACGTACAGCACGGCCAGGCCGCGGGCCTTGAGGTCGGCCAGCAGGTTGAGCACGTCGACGCGGGTGGACGCGTCGAGCATGCTGGTGATCTCGTCGGCGACGAGCAGCTTGAGGTCCAGCAGCAGCGCGCGGGCGATGAGCATGCGCTGGAGCTGGCCGCCGCTGAGCTGGTGGGGGTACTTGCCGAGGACCTCCCCGGGGTTGAGCCGGACGTCGCGCACGGCCGAGCGGACCCGTTCGGCCCACTCGTCCTCGGGCACGGCCGGATGGTACGTCTCCTTGATCAGCCGGAACACCCGGTCGGCCTTGAAGACCGGGTTGTAGCAGCTGAACGGGTCCTGGAAGACCCCCTGCACGGACCGGTAGTAGTCGCGGCCGGGCGTGACGGGGGTCCCGGCGACGGTGATGGCGCCGCCGGTGACGGAGGTGAGGCCGAGGATCATGCGGCCGATCGTGGACTTGCCGCTGCCGCTCTCGCCGATCAGCGAGACCACCTCGCCGGCCTGGACGTCGAAGCTGACGCGGTCCACGGCGGTCACCGCCTTCCCGCCGAGGGCACCGACCTTGTAGACCTTGGTGACGTTGTCGAGTGTGAGCATCAGGCCTTCCAGCAGGCCACGTGGTGGCCGGGTTCGACCTCGACGACCGGCGGCTGCTCGGCGCAGCCGTCGTCGGCGAGGGGGCAGCGGTCGCGGAAACGGCAGCCGGGCGGCGGGTCGAGCAGGGAGGGCGGGCTGCCGGCGATGCCGGTCAGCCGCCTGCCGGTGTGGCGGGCGCCCACCTCGGGCAGCGCGTCGATGAGCAGCCGGGTGTACGGGTGGCGCGGCTGCGCGATCATCACCTTGGCCGGCGCCTTCTCGGCGATCCTGCCCGCGTACATCACCATGATCGTGTCGGCGATGTGCGAGGTGAGCGCGAGGTCGTGGGTGATGAAGAGCATGCTGCCGACGTGGCCGCCGTCGCGGAAGCCGAGCAGCGCCCGCGCGACGGCCTTCTGGGTGGAGACGTCGAGCGCGGAGGTGATCTCGTCGGCGACCAGCAGCGACGGGTCGAGCAGGGTCGAGACGACCATGACGACGCGCTGCTTCATGCCGCCGGACAGCTCGATCGGGTAGCGGTCGAGCACCTCGCGCGGCAGCCCGACCAGGTCGAGGCGCGACTCCAGCCGCTCCCGGTCGAGGGTCTCGCCGCGGGAGCGCAGCAGCTCGGTGACCATGCGGCCGATCTTGCGGGTGGGGTTGAGCGCGCTCATCGAGTACTGCGGGATCAGCGACACCTCGCGGAAGCGGAAGGCATTCATGGCCCGGTCGTCGCCGATGGGCAGCTCCCGGCCGTCCAGCTCGACCGTGCCTCCGGCGTGGCGCATGCGGCTGTCCAGCCGGATGAGGCTCTTGCCCAGCGTGGTCTTGCCGCAGCCGGACTCGCCGGCCAGGCCGAGGATCTCCCCGTCGGCCACGGAGAACGACACGCCGTCGAGGGCCCGCACCTCGCCCCGCAGGGTCTGGTAGAAGACCCGCAGGTCGGTGACCGTCAGGCTCATGTCGTCCTCAGCTTCGGGTTGAAGACCTCGTCGAGGCCGACGTTGGCGACGTACAGGGCGCCGACGACGGCGGTGATCGCCGCGCCGGGCGGCACGAACCACCACCACAGGCCGAGCTGCAGGGCGCTCCACTGGGTGGCGTTCTGCAGCATCAGCCCGAGCGAGACGCCCTCGGTGGGGCCGAGGCCGATGAAGTCGAGCGAGGAGGCGATGAGGATGGAGCCGCCGAACAGCAGGATGAACGTCATGAACAGGTAGGAGCTCATGTTCGGCGCGATCTCCCGCGCGATGATCCGGCCCGTGCGGAGCCCGCTGAGCCGGGCCAGGTCCACGAAGTCCCGGGTACGCAGGGAGAACGTCTGCGCCCGGATCGCGCGGGCCGCCCACGGCCAGGAGGTGAGCCCGATGAACAGGGCCTGCACGGCGACGCTGCGGATGCCGAGGTAGGCGTTGATGATGAGCAGCACCGCGAGCGTCGGGATGACCAGCACGACGTTGGTGAGCATGGTCAGCGCCTCGTCCAGCAGCCCGCCCCGGTAGCCGGCGGCGAAGCCGACGACCATCGCGATCACCGCGGCGATGCCGCCGCCGAGCGCCCCGACCGCGAAGGTGGTGCGCAGGCCGTGGACGAACTGGGTGAAGACGTCCTGGCCGAAGGTGGTGGTGCCGAACCAGTGCTCCGACGAGGGCGGCAGCATGGGCGCGGCGACGTACTCGTTCGGCGGGGCCGAGCCCAGCAGGAGCGGCCCGAGCAGGCCGGCCAGCAGCAGCACCAGCACGACGGTGAAGCCGGCGACGAGCTTGCCGTTGCGGACGGCGAAGTGCAGGGCCTCGCGCCGCACCACGCGCGGCTCGGGCCTGGTCTCGGTGAGGGTCGCCGTCATGCCCGCGCACCCGCCATCCCGGCGCGGGTACGGGGATCGACGACGACGTACACGATGTCGATGACGAAGTTGGCCACGAGCACCCCGATCACGATGAACATGAACGTGCCCTGCAGGAGGAAGAAGTCGTGGTTCTGGATGGCCTTGAGGATGAGGCTGCCCAGCCCGGGATAGGAGAAGACGATCTCGGTGACGAGCGCCCCGGCCACGAGCACGCCGAGCTGCAGGGCCAGCCCGGTGATCTGCGGCAGCACGGCGTTGCGGAAGGCGTAGCGGCGGATCAGCCGGGCCGGGGCGCCAAGCGCGGCCAGGTAGGACGCGTAGTCGGACTCCAGCTCGTAGATGATCATGTTGCGCATGCCGATCGCCCAGCCGCCGAGCGCGACGAGGAACAGCGACAGGAACGGCAGCACCCAGTGGTGCAGCAGGTCGAGCAGGAAGCCGGCGGTCAGGGTCGGCTGGAGGGAGAAGCTGTAGCCGCCGGCCACGGGGAACCAGCCGGCGACGACGCCGAACCCCCAGGCGAGGATCACGGCCAGCCACATGTACGGCGTGGCCGTCAGCACGTACCCGAGGGGCAGGACGGTGTTGTCGAGCAGCCGGCGCCGCGCCGCGAAGGCGCCGAGCCGGTTGCCGGCGACCCAGCTCAGCAGCACGGCCGGCACCATCAGCCCCAGCGTGTACGGCACGGCGCGCAGGATGACCGTGCTGACCGGGGTGGGGAACAGCCAGATGCTGATGCCGAAGTCGCCACGGAGCAGGGTGCCCCAGAAGCTCGCGTACTGCTGCCACAACGGCCGGTCCAGGCCGAACAGGTCGGTGTAGTAGACCCGCATGGCCTCGACGGCGGCGGGCTGGGAGACGCCGGCGCGGGCCAGCATGCCGGCCACGGGGTCGCCGGGCATGAAGCGCGGGATCATCCAGTTGACGGTGACGGCGACCACGAAGGTCAGCGCGTAGACGAGCAGTTTCCTGCCGAAGTAACGACGCACGTGGGGGCTCCAGAGGCTCCTCCTCCCGAGGGGGAGGAGGAGCGCGGTCGTGGGGAGGCGGCCGCTAGGAGGCGGCGGGCTGGATCTGGGTGAGGGTCTCGAAGCCGCCGAGCTCCAGCCAGTTGTGCCACATGACGGGCGCCGACTTGGGGGCGCCCGGCTTGGCCGACGGCCAGTTCTTCCACACGCTGGTGCTGGACTGGGCCCACAGGCCGTTGTACCAGAGCGGGATGACCGGCAGCTCCTCCAGGTGGATCTTCTGGAGCTGCGAGGTGAGCTTCTTCATGCCGGCGACGTCGTCGGTCCTGACCTGGTCGAGCTGCTGCACGAGCTGCCAGGCCTGCTTGTTCTCGTACCGGCCGAAGTTGACGGTGTTCTGCGTCTTCTGGACGGGGAGCTGGAAGATGTAGTCGTAGTAGGTCCACGGCGTGTTGGACAGTTGCCGCTCGTTGTTGAGCAGCAGGTCGAAGTCGCCCTTGCCGCGCTTCTCCACCAGGGCGTTGAAGTCGGGGAAGTCGGGGGTGACCTCGATGCCGGCGGCCTTGGCGCTGGTGGAGATGGCCCGGGCGGCCTCCATCCAGTCGGTCCAGCCGGTGGGCACGATGAGGGTCAGCTTGATCTTGGAGCCGTCCTTGTTCTCCACCAGCCCGTCGCCGTCGCGGTCACGGTAGCCGGCGTCGGCGAGCGTCTTCCTGGCCTTGGCGGTGTCGAAGGTGAAGCCGCTCTGGCTCACCACGGACTGGTCCACGAACTGCTCCCACTGCGGCAGCAGCCCGGTCGGGCTGGCTGCCTTCACCAGGTTGCCGTACACGCCCTCGACGATCTTCTTGGTGTCGACGGAGGTGGCGAGAGCCCTCCGGAAGGCCGGGTCGTCCATGGGCTTCTTGCGGGTGTTGGGCACCAGCCAGGCGGTGTTGGCCGACAGCATGTACGGCGGCTGGTCGTAGTAGGTGACGAGGCCGAAGTTGCCCTTGACCAGGTTGGCCACGCCGGGCAGGAAGTTGTTGCTCAGGTCGAGGCCCTTCTGCAGCAGCATGCCCATGGCCACCTCGTTGCTGGGCGAGACCACGTCGACGATGTAGCGGGGCTTGGGCTCCATGTTGAGAGCGCTCTTGCCCCACCAGTCGTCGCGCCGCACCCAGACGACGCGGTCCTGGTCGTGGCTCTGGTAGCGGTAGGCGCCGGTGCCGACGGGATCGTTGTTGACGCCGTTGAGCACGTCCTCCTCCGACCGGCCGGACCACAGGTGCTCGGGCACGATGGCGCGGCTGTAGAGGTGGAAGTCCCACTCCTGGTAGTTGGCGGTGGAGAAGGTGAAGCGCACGGTCCGGTCGTCGACGGCCTCGGCGCTCTTCAGCCAGTCCCACAGGTTGTGGTACGGGCTCGTCGCCATCTTGCCGAGCCCGTAGGAGAAGGCGACGTCCTTGGCGGTCAGCGGCTTGCCGTCGGACCACTTCACGCCGGAGCGGATCTTGGTCTCGTACACGGTCGGGCTGGTCCAGGAGCCGCTCTCGGCCAGCCAGGGGACGAGCTTGGCGGCGTTCGGGTCGTAGTGGAAGAGCGTCTCGTAGACCAGGCCCTTGGTGCCGGTCGCGTGGTCCCACTCGCGGATGGGGTTGAAGTTGGCGGGCGGCCCCCACTGGGAGCCGGTGGTGTAGAGGGTTTCGTTGCGGGGCAGCGCCCCGGGGTTTCCGGGGTTCGCCGCGGTGGCGCCCTGGGAGCCGGACGTGCCGCCCGTCGGGCCCACCACGGGGCCTCCGCCGGAGCACGCGGCGGAGGCCAGGCCCACCGCCAGGAGCGGAACGAGGATCCGCGCCCGCTTTCGCATCTGTCTCTCCTTCCCCCGCCGCGGCGGAGGCTCGACCGTCTGTCTCAGCCCCGAGATGGCGGCTCAGGAGTCGCCGTGTGGCCGGGCCAGCGGTCGCCACGGAGGGCGGGCACGCGGACGCGGGCACCGCCCGGCCGTTGAGAGCGCTCCCACTGAACCGGGTAAGTAACGCGAACGTAAAGTGGACCGGCCGCCGCGTCAAGACCCCATCTGTGGACGCCCGTCCGGGTACCGAACCCTGGCCGTGCCAACCTCGCGGCGCGGTAGTAAGGTTCGTCTGCACGGGTGGCTAACCGGTTCACTCGGCGGTTCCCCAGGGGGTTCGGTGAAGCGACCGACGATCGCCGACATCGCGCGCCGGGCCGGCGTGTCCAAGGTGGCGGTCTCGTACGCGCTGAACGACCGGCCGGGGGTGTCGGAGGCCAGGCGCGCCACGATCAAGGCCATCGCCGAGGAGATCGGCTGGCGGCCCAACAGCGCGGCGCGGGCGCTGAGCGGGGCGCAGGCCCACTCGGTGGGGCTGACCCTGTGCCGCCCGGCGCGCGTCCTCGGCGTCGAGCCGTTCTTCATGGAGCTGATCAGCGGCATCGAGGGCGAGCTGGCGGACCGCTCGTACGCGCTGATGCTGCAGGTGGCCGCCACGCCCGAGCAGGAGGCGGAGGTCCACCGGCGCTGGTGGGGCGAGCGGCGGGTGGACGGCGCGATCCTCGTCGACCTGCGCTTCGACGATCCGCGCGTGACGGCCCTGGAGGAGCTGGGCCTGCCCGCCGTGGTGATCGGCCACCCCTCGGAGGCGGGCTCGCTGACGCCGGTCTGGTCCGACGACGCCGCGGCCGTCCGCGAGACCGTCGAGTACCTCGCGGCGCTCGGCCACCGCCGCGTCGCCCGGGTGGCCGGGCTGCCCGAGCTGGTCCACACCGTGCTGCGCGACCAGGCGTTCACGGCTGTGTGCGAGGAGCTGGGGCTGGAGTGCCACACCGTCATGCACACCGACTACAGCGGCGGCGAGGGCGCCCGCGCCACGCGCCGCCTCGTCGGCTCGCCCACCCGGCCGACGGCGATCGTCTACGACAACGACATCATGGCGGTCGCCGGCATGTCGGCGGCCCAGGAGATGCGGCTCGACGTGCCCGGTGACCTGTCGATCGTGGCCTGGGACGACTCGCCGCTCTCCCAGATCGTCCGGCCGGCGCTGAGCGCCCTCACCCGCGACATCCCCGCCTACGGCGCCCACGCGGCGCGCGCACTGCTGTCGCTGATCGCGGGCGAACTGGTCGAGGACGTACGCGACGAGCCCGCCCGCCTCGTCCCCCGCGGCAGCACCGCCCCTCCCCCACCTCTTGGATAAGTGGACTTATAATAAGTTCACTTATCCATAACGGAGGACCCATGGACAAGCCTGCCGAGATGTTCGACCGCGACTTCGAGTGGGACGAGCTGACCAGGTTCGCCGGCTACTCCGGTGGTGAGGCCACGCTGGGGGTCGTGTCGGGACGTCGACGACAGGGAAAGACATTCCTCCTGGACGGCCTCGCCCGCGCCTCCGGCGGCTTCATGTTCACCGCCACGGAGACCACCGAAGCCGATGCCCTCCGGCAGTTCGGGGCGGCCCTCGCCGCATACCTGGACGAGCCGGCTCCCTTTCGTTTCGCCGACTGGGACGAGGCGATCACCCGGCTTCTGCGCATCGCCGTCCACGGCCCCACCATCGCGGTCATCGACGAGTTCCCTTTCCTCGCCAAGGCGTCCCCCGCGCTGCCGTCGATCATCCAGCGTGCGCTCGACCCCACCGCACGCCGCGGCCACACGCCCGTGCGACTCCTGCTCTGCGGCTCCGCCCTGTCCTTCATGGGGCGCTTGCTCTCCGGCAACGCCCCGCTGCGCGGCCGAGCGGGCCTCGAGCTCGTGGTGCCCACCCTCGACTACCGTCTCGCCGCCCGATTCTGGGACATCACCGACCCGCGCACCGCGGTTCTCACCCACGCCATCGTCGGCGGCACTCCCGCCTACCGCCGGGAGTTCACCCAGGGCGACGCCCCCGCAGGCCCTGACGACTTCGACGACTGGGTCATCCGCGCGGTCCTCAACCCCGGCCGTCCCCTGTTCCGCGAAGCCCGCTACCTCCTCGCAGAGGAGCCGGAGCTCCACGACACCGCGCTCTACCACTCGGTACTCGCCGCCATTGCCGCCGGCAACGCCGCACGCGGCGGCATCGCGGACTATCTCGGCCGCAAGTCCACCGACCTCGCCCACCCGCTCCACGTCCTCGAAGACATCGGTCTCATCCGCCATGAGAACGACGCCTTCCGCAGGAATCGCTCCGCCTACCGCATCGCCGAGCCGCTCGTCACCTTCTACTACGCCGTCATGCGCCCCAACTGGGGAGACCTCGAACGTCCGGGGCGGGCCGCGGCGGTATGGCGCCGGGCCCACGCCACCTTCCGGAGCAAAGTCCTGGGGCCGCACTTCGAAGCCCTCTGCCGGGAGTGGTCCCGGTGGCACGCGTCGCCCGAGACCCACGGGGGCCATCCCTCCCGCGTCTCCTCCGGCACTGTCAACGACCCCGCGGCCAGGACCGGCCACGAGGTCGACGTCGCCGTCTTCGGTCACGACGATCGAGACGCCGAGGCCCTCCTGGCCATCGGCGAGGCGAAATGGAACGAGACCATGGGTCTCGGCCACCTGAGACGGCTCCAGCACATCCGCGAGCTCCTCCACGCCCGCGGCACCACCGCCGCCGAGCACGTGCGGCTCCTGTGCTTCAGCGGCGCCGGCTTCACCGACGACCTCCGCCGGGCCGCCGGCCGTGACAGCACCGTCGAGCTGGTCGGCCTGAAGAGGCTCTACGGCGGCGAATGACCCGCGGGCGCCGGGACACCCCATCTCACCTGCGCATTTGAGGTTCGACGGCGCGTTATCGGCAAGTATCACGACGTGACGGAGGACATTCTCCGGGCCGAGGGCCTGCGCAAACAGTTCCCGGGCGTCCTCGCCCTGGACGGGGTGGATCTGAGCCTGCGCGCGGGCGAGGTCCACGTGCTGCTGGGCGAGAACGGCGCCGGCAAAAGCACGCTGATCAAGATCCTGTCGGGCGCCTACCACCCGGACGGCGGCCGGGTCCTGATGGACGGGCGGCCGGTGCGGATCCGGTCGGCCGGTGACGCGCGGGCGCTCGGCATCGCCACCATCTACCAGGAGTTCAACCTGGTCCCCCAGCTCACGGTCGCGGAGAACCTGGCGCTCGGCCGCCCGCCCCGCCGGTTCGGCCTCGTGGACACCGCCCGCATGGAGCGGGACGCGGAGGCCCTGCTGGCCCGCGTGGACGTCCGGGTCGATCCGCGCACGCCGGTCGGGCGGCTCGGCATCGCGCGCATGCAGATGGTGGAGATCGCCAAGGCGCTCGCCCTGGACGCGCGCATCCTCATCATGGACGAGCCCACGGCCGTGCTCACCACCGGCGAGGTGGAGAAGCTGTTCGCGATCGTCAGGCAGCTGCGCGACGAGGGCGTGTCGATCGTGTTCATCACCCACCACCTGGAGGAGATCCCCGAGATCGGCGACCGGGTGACCGTGCTGCGCGACGGCCGCTCGGTGGCGGAGGTGCCGGCGAGCACGCCGCACGACGAGCTGGTCCGCCTCATGGTCGGCCGGCCCATCGAGCAGCAGTTCCCGCGCGAGCGGGGCCGGGCCGGCGACCCGCTGCTGAAGGTGGCGGGGCTGACCCGCCGGGGCGTGTTCTCCGACGTGTCGTTCGAGGTGCGCGCGGGCGAGGTGGTCGGCGTCGCCGGGCTCGTGGGGGCGGGCCGTACGGAGGTGGCGCGGGCGCTGTTCGGCGCCGACCGCTACGACGCGGGCCAGGTCACCGTGAACGGCCGGCGGCTGCCGCCCGGCGACGTGCACGCGGCGATGGCGGCCGGGCTCGGGCTCGTCCCGGAGGACCGCAAGGGCCAGGGTCTGGTGCTGGGCGCCGCCGTCGACGAGAACCTCGGCCTGGTCACCCTGCGCGAGGCCACCCGGGCCGGGTTCGTCGACCGCAAGGGCCAGCGCTCGGCCGCCGCGAAGGTCGCCGACCAGCTCGCCATCCGCATGACCGGGCTCGACCAGGAGGTCCGCACCCTGTCCGGTGGCAACCAGCAGAAGGTGGTCATCGGCAAGTGGCTGGTGGCCGGGGCCCGCGTGCTCATCCTCGACGAGCCGACCCGGGGCGTCGACGTGGGCGCGCGGGTCGAGATCTACCAGCTCATCAACGAGCTCACCTCCTCCGGCGACGCCGTCCTGATGATCTCCAGCGACCTGCCGGAGGTGCTCGGGATGAGCGACCGGATCCTCGTCATGGCGCGCGGCCGGCTCGTCGGCGAGCTCCCGGCCTCGGAGGCCACGCAGGACGGCGTGATGGCGCTGGCCGTCTCGGAGGTGGAGGGTGGCCGTGTCCGGTAACGTCCTCGTCCAGCGCCGCTCTCCGGCGGCCGTGTGGTTCGCCGAGAACGGCGCGCTGGTCGCGCTCGTCGTGCTCGTCGTCGGGCTGTCGCTGCTGTCGTCCGACTTCCTCAGCCTCACGAACCTGCTCAACGTGGGCGTCCAGGCCTCCGTCACCGCGATCCTGGCGTTCGGCTCGACGTTCGTCATCGTCACCGGCGGCATCGACCTGTCGGTCGGGTCCGTCGCCGCTCTGTCCGCGATCGTGCTCGCCTGGACGGCCACCTCCGCCGGCTGGCCGTGGCCGATCGCCACCGTCGTCGCGCTGGCCGTGGGCGTGGCCTGCGGGCTGGTCAACGCCGTCCTCATCGCGTACGGCAAGCTGCCGCCGTTCATCGCCACGCTGGCCATGCTCGGCATCGCCCGCGGCCTGGCGCTCGTCATCTCGCAGGGCAGCCCGATCGCGCTGCCCGAGACGGTGGCCCACCTCGGCGACACCCTCGGCCGCTACCTGCCCGTGCCCGTCATCGTGATGGTCGTCATGGGCGTGATCGCGGCCGTGATCCTCAACCGCACCTACCCCGGCCGCGCCATGTACGCCATCGGGGGCAACGAGGAGGCCGCCCGCCTGTCCGGCATCAAGGTGAACCGGCAGAAGCTCATCACGTACGCGTTGTCGGGCGGGTTCGCCGCGGTGGCCGGCATCGTGCTGGCCAGCCGGCTGGCCTCGGCCCAGCCGCAGGCCGCCACCGGCTACGAGCTGGACGCGATCGCGGCCGTGGTCATCGGCGGAGCCAGCCTGTCCGGGGGCAAGGGACGGGCGCTCGGCACGTTCGTCGGCGCGCTCATCCTGGCCGTCCTGCGCAACGGCCTCAACCTGCTGTCGGTCTCGGCCTTCTGGCAGCAGGTGGTGATCGGCGTGGTCATCGCGCTCGCGGTCCTCGTCGACACCCTGCGCCGGAGGGAAACGTCCTAAGGGGGAAGATCATGCGGATTTCCGCGACAGTCCTGGCTCCGGCCGCCCTGGTGGCGGCGCTCGTGGCGGGCGTGACCGGATGCGGCTCGTCCGGCTCGCCGGGCTCGTCGGGCGGTGGCTCGTCCGCCGGTGGCGACGTCAAGCTCGGCATGTCGGTCTCGACGCTGAACAACCCGTACTTCGTGCAGTTCAGGGACGGCGCCCAGGCGCAGGCCGCCAAGCTCGGCGCCGCGCTCACCGTCACCGATGCCCAGAACGACGCCTCCCAGCAGGTGAACCAGGTGCAGAACTTCACCAGCCAGAGCATGAAGGCGATCATCATCAACCCGGTCGACTCCGACGCGGCGGCGCCCGCGGTCAAGGCGGCCGACCGCTCCAGCATCCCGGTGATCGCCGCCGACCGCGGCGTCAACGGCGCCGAGGTCGCGCAGACCGTCGCCTCCGACAACGTGGCGGGCGGCAGGATGGCGGCCCAGCAGTTCGCCAAGGCGCTGGGCAACGCGGGCAAGGTGGTGGTCCTGCAGGGCACGCCGGGCACGTCCGCCTCCCGCGACCGCGGCCAGGGATTCGCCGAGGGCATCAAGGCGTTCACGGGGATCCAGGTGGTCGCCAGGCAGCCGGCCGACTTCGACCGCACCAAGGGCCTGGACGTCATGACGAACCTGCTGCAGTCGCACCCCGACCTGACCGGGGTGTTCGCCGAGAACGACGAGATGGCGCTCGGCGCGATCAAGGCGCTCGGCGCCAAGGCGGGCGGGCAGGTCAAGGTCGTCGGCTTCGACGGCACGCCCGACGGCCTCAAGGCGGTGCAGGCGGGCACCATGACCGCGACCATCGCCCAGCAGCCCAAGCTGCTCGGCCAGCAGGCGGTGGATGCCGCGGTGAAGGCGGCCAAGGGCCAGACGATCCCGAAGACCGTGGCCGTGCCGGTGAAGGTGGCCACGAAGGCGAACGTCTCGGAGTTCGGGACCTCCTGAGCTCAGGCGTTGCCGGTGTTGCCGGGGGCGCACTCGTCGCCCTGGTGGTCGGTGCACGACTCCGGCGAGTAGTAGCGGCGCAGCCAGGCGGCCAGCCCGTCGAGGCCGGGCAGCAGCGCCCGCTCGTTGATGCCGGCCTGGTCGAGCCGCTCCCGCACCTCGGCCTTGACCTCCGGCGGGATGCGCCAGGCCCACCACAGGTCGAGATGGCTCTCCAGCCACTGCTCCACCGAGCACGTCACGTCCGACAGCGCCGACAGCACCGACGACTGGGTGACGATCCGCTCGTCCAGCGACGGCGGCTCGAACAGGGCCATGAACGGCTCATCGCCGGCCAGCTTGCCGAAGCTGTCCAGGTCGGGCGCCCGCCGGGCGAGCATCTCCGTCGTGAACAGCAGCGCTCCCTCGCGGTCCAGGACCTCGCGCAGCGCCCCCGGCAGCAGCCGGTGGGCCGCCTCGCAGTCGAGCCCGATGAGCATGGCCTCCTCACGGGGCCAGGACGCCGTGGCGAAGTGCAGGGCGACGAGCGGGGAGAACGTCCAGTCCACCAGCCTCGTGGGCAGCCCGTGGTGCTGGCCCAGCGCCAGCCAGTCCCAGATCGCCGGCCCCGGGGCCTGGCGGTGGGCGTACTTGCGGAAGTTGCGGATGAGATGGCGCTCCACGGCCTGGTAGTCGCCGTCCAGCCGGGCGAGCCCGGACAGGTGCGAGTGCGGGGGGCGTGAGCGGCCGCGGAACACCACCGCGGAGTGGGAGTTCCCGCCATGCCGGTGTGACCCCCGCGGACCGCTCACCTCGCTGATCGCGTCGTCCAGCTCCCGCCAGGACGACACGGTGACGATCCTCTCCTCACTGATCCGCTGTGCGCCGTTCCGGTCCGTGCTGATCCCCATGCAGGCCCGCATTCCCCTGCGACGGGCGCCCACACCCGGCCGCCGCCCGGAGTCGTGCCTGCTCGCGGGCGGTCCGGCCGGGTGAGCGGGGGATTGCCCCGGGGCCGGGTCAGGAGGCGCAGGTGTAGCCGCTCGGCGTGGCCGTGTCGCCCGACGGGCGCGACGCCTGGAAGCCGAACGTGGCGGTGGCGCCCGGGGCGAGGGTGGCGTTGTAGGCCAGGCTGCGGGCGGTCACCGTCTGGCCGGCGACGGTGAGGGTGGCGTTCCACGAGCCGGTCAGGGCGTGGCCGGCGGGCAGGGTGAAGGTCACGGTCCAGCCGTTGATCGTGGCGGTGCCGGTGTTGGTGACGGTCACGGGTTGCACCACGTAGCCGGTGCTCCACTGGCTCTGCACGGTCCCGGCCGCGGAGCAGCCGCCGCCGGACCCGCCGCCGGTGGCCGTGGTGAAGGTGACGGTGGCCGAGGCGGGTGACAGGTTGCCGGCGCCGTCGCGGGCGCGCACGTACACCTGGTACTGCGTGGCGGCGCTCAGCCCGGTGAGCGTGAGCGACGTGCCGGTGCCGCGCCCGAGCTCGGGGTCGGTGGCGCCCTGCTCCCGGTAGACGATGTAGCCGGCCAGGCCGCTGCCGCCGGAGTCGGTGGAGGCCGTCCAGGTGAGGGTGGCGGTGCTCACCGTCACGCCGGACGCCGCGGGGGTGCCGGGCGTGGTCGGCGGGGTGGTGTCGGTGACGGTGCCGCCGGCGAGCGCGTCATGGACGGCCGTGTAGGCGGGCTTGCGCTGGTAGCTCTGGTCGTAAATCAGCGCGGCGCCCTGGCCGGAGAAGGTGTCGGGCACCCAGGAGTACTTGTCGGTGAAGCCCCAGATCGTGATCCCGGCGCAGGCGGTGACGGCCAGGCAGGCGTTGACCACGTCCCGGTAGTAGGTGGCCTGCGTGGCGTCCTTGGTGGCGTCACGGGGCATCACCATGCGGACGTCCAGCTCGGTGATCCGGACCTGGACCCCCAGGTCGGCGAAGCGCTGGAGGTTCTGCTGCATCTGGCCGGGGAAGCCGTACTGGATGGCGAGGTGGCTCTGGAAGCCCACGCAGTCGACCGGCACGCCCTGCTGGCGCAGCGAGCTCACCAGGTTGTAGAGCGCGGTGCTCTTGGCGTTGATCCCCTCGGTGTTGTAGTCGTTGATGCACAGCCGCGCGTCGGGGTCGGCGGCGCGGGCGGCGCGGAAGGCGTCGGCGATGTAGCTCTGGCCCAGCGTGTTGTACCAGAACGAGGCGCGCAGGTTGCCGTTGTCGTCGAAGACCTCGTTGACGACGTCCCACGACACGACGGCCGGGTTCGACGCGTAGCGGCCGACGACCTGGCTGATGTGGTTCTGCATGGCGCTGCGCATGGCGGTGGCGCCGAGGCTCTGCACCCAGCCGGGGGTCTGGTTGTGCCAGACGAGGGTGTGGCCGTGGACCTGCTGGTCGTTCTGGGCGGCGAAGGAGACGATCGCGTCGGCGCCGCCGAAGCTGAACTGGCCCTGGCTGGGCTCGGTGGCGTCCCACTTCAGCGCGTTCTCGGGGGTGACCTGGTTGAACTCGGCGGCGGCGAGGTCGCGGTAGGCGGTCTCGCTCGCCAGCGGCCCGGTGGCCAGGGCGGTGCCGATGAACCTGCCGCGGGCGGCGGCGTGCTGGCGCAGCGCGGCCGAGGCGTCGGCCGGGGTCGCGTACAGGAGGAGCGTGGCCAGCAACCCGAACAGGGCGGCCAGCGCGAGACTCCTGCGGCTCCTGGAGCGTTGGGGCGAGGACGGGGGCATGGACGTCGACCTCCGCAGGGGGGTACCGATTCCGAAAATTTCGGCCCGGCTTGCGGGCCGGGCATCCGGACGGTAGAGGCCAAGCATGCGGCGGTCAACGACGGCGGCGTCCTCGCGGACCCAGGGCGGCTCTGGCAAGCCGAAATTATCGGGGCATATATGAAATTTTCACCGACGCGAGGAGCAGTCCATCGTCTCGTACGCGCGCCCGGCGGAGCGGGGGTCGCCGAGCGCGGCGGCCGGGTAGCCCTTGACGGCGCGTGTCACCAGAGGTTCCGGCGTTCTCTCGCGCTGTGCAATCATGGTGTGTCGGAACGTATGCGCCATAAGCGCACAGTGCAGGACCGCCGGATCGCGGCGGTGGGAGGGGCCGAAACACGTGGAACGCGCGGGCGCGAGACGGGCCGGCTTCTCCTGGACCACCGACCGGAACGACGGGGTGACCGTCATCGCCCTGGCCGGCGAGCTCGACATCGCCACGGCGGGAGAGCTGCGCCAGGCCGTGGGCGACGCGGTGTCCGGCGGTCCGGACGGGCCGCCGCTGCTGGTGATCGACATGCTGGCCGTCGACTTCTGCGACTCCACGGGGCTGAGCGTCCTGGTGTCCGCGATCAACGGCGCGGCGGCCGCGGGCGGCCGGGCGGTGCTGAGCGGCATCGGGCCGCGCATGGCACGGCTGCTGCACGTGACGGGCCTGGACAAGCGCTTCCAGACGTACGGCACGGTGGACGACGCCGTGCAGGCGCTCCGCACCCCGTAACCGTTCAGCCGTCCCGGTCCTCCACAGGGACGCCCAGGCCGGCGAGGAAGGCCGCGGCGGCCGGAGCCGGGCGGAAGCGGCTCCAGACCAGGTACTCCACGCGGCCGGGCGCGTCGCGCACCGGCAGCACGGCCAGGCCCGGCAGCTGCGGCACGAACGCGGCGGGCATCATCGCCACGCCGAGCCCCTCCCTGACCAGCCGCGCCATGAAGTCCACCGCGGTCACCTCGAACGCCACCTCACGCTGGATCCCCGCCGCCTCGAAGGCCTCGTCCGACTGGGCGCGCCCGGCCGTGCCCGCCGGGAAGTCGACGAACGTCTCCTCGGCCAGCCGGCGCAGGTCCACGCCGTCCTGACCGGTCAGCGGGTGGCCCGGCGCGACGACCGCGACCAGCTCGCCGCGGGCCAGCTCCCGGGCGCGCACGCCCTTGGGCCGGGCCGCGGGCGGCAGCCCGAGGAACGCCACGTCCAGCCCGCCCTGCCGGACCCGCTCGGTCAGCTCCTCGCTGGTGCCGGTGCGGAGCGTCACCCGCACGCGGGGATGGCGGGCGTGGAAGTCCTTCAGCTCCCGGGGCAGGTCGACGGCGGCCACCGTGGGGATGATGCCGATCGCCAGCCGGCCCCGGATCTCCCCCGCCGCCGCCGCGACCTCGGCGCGGGCCCGCTCGGCGGCGTCGAGCGCCTGGCGGGCGGCGGGCAGGAACGCCTCCCCTGCGGGGGTCAGGCTGACGCGACGGCTGGTCCGGTCGAACAGCCGCGCGCCCAGCTCGCGTTCGAGGCGGGCGATCTGGTGGCTGAGTGCCGACTGGACGACGAGGCAGCGCTCGGCGGCGCGGGTGAAGCCACCCGTCTCGGCGACGGCGACGACGTAACGCATCTGCTGGAGGTCCACGGATCCATCGTGACGCACGATGGATCGGATGACGAACATGTGTTGGACTCATTGATGCCGGCTCCGCCACGCTGGACGGCATGACGAAGACCTTCATGGACCGCGGCGACGGGCGTCTGCCGCGGGGACTGCTGCTGCTGATGTCGGCGGCCACCGGGCTCGCGGTGGCGGGCAACTACCTCGCCCATCCGCTGCTCGACCTGATCGGCGGGGAGCTCGGGCTGTCGCCGTCGCTCGCGGCGTTGGTGGTGACGGCCGCGCAGCTCGGGTACGGGCTCGGGCTGATCCTGCTGGTGCCGCTCGGCGATCTGGTGGAGCGCAGGCGGCTGGCGGTGATGCTCTACGCGGCGACCTCGGTGTTCCTGCTGGTGTCGGCCACCGCGACGAGCGGCGCGGCCCTCCTGGCAGGCACGGTGCTGGCCGCGCTGACCTCGGTGGGGGCTCAGGTGGTGGTGCCGTTCGCGGCGACGCTGGCCCGGCCCGCCGAGCGGGGCCGGGTGGTCGGCACCGTGATGACCGGCCTGGTGCTGGGGCTGCTGCTGGCGCGGACCGCGTCGGGGGCGCTGGCGGACCTGGGCGGCTGGCGGACCGCGTACTGGGTGCAGGCGGGGCTGATGGCGCTGATGGCCGTGCTGCTGCGGGTGTTCCTGCCGCGGCTGCGGACCTCGGCGGGGCTGAGCTATCCGGCGCTGCTGCGCTCCACGATCGGGCTGCTGCGCTCGGAGCCGGTGCTGCGGTGGCGGGCCGGGATCGCCGCCATGGCGCTGGCCTCGTTCAGCGTGCTGTGGACGGCGCTGACGTTCCTGCTGGCCGGGCCGGCGTACGGGTGGACGGAGTCGGCGATCGGCCTGTTCGGGCTGGCCGCGGCGGCGGGCGCGCTGGCGGCGTCGGTGGCGGGGCGGCTGGCGGACCGCGGCCACGTGCAGAAGATCACGGCGGCCGGGGCGGCGCTGATGCTGGCGTCGTGGCTGCCGATCGGCCTGGGCGGGCGGTCCCTGCTGTGGCTGGTCGTGGGCGTGGTGGTGCTGGACCTCGCCCAGCAGGCCGTGCTCAACAGCAACCAGAACGTCGTGTACGCGCTGCGCCCCGAGGCGCGCAACCGGGTCAACTCCGCGTTCATGACGTCCTACTTCGCCGGAGGGGCGGCGGGCTCGGCCCTGACCTCGCTGGTCTGGGCGCACGCCGGATGGTCCGGGGTGAGCGTGCTGGGAGCCGTGCTCTCGGCGGGGGCACTCGCGCTCTGGGCCGGCGAGCGGCTCACCGTGAGGCGGTCCCGGAACTCGTCCGCCCACTCGGCGCCCGCCGCGGCGGCTGTCACCGGATGATGGTGGCCGAGCGGCCGCGCATACGCGACGAGCCGGCCCCTCGCCTTCTTCAGGCGCGGGACCGGCTCGCTCAGGTCGTGTGCCTCAGGCCCGGGCGGAACGCGCCGGGCGGGGAGGCGTCACCCCCGGAAGGGTCAGACGGGGGTGATGTTCTCCGCCTGCGGGCCCTTCTGGCCCTGGGTGATGTCGAAGCTGACCTTCTGGCCCTCCTGCAGCTCGCGGAAGCCGCGGCCGGCGATGTTGGAGTAGTGGGCGAAGACGTCGGCGCCGCCGCCGTCCTGCTCGATGAAGCCGAAGCCCTTTTCAGCGTTGAACCACTTCACGGTGCCAGTCGCCATGTCAATCTCCTTCGATAGGCGCAGAGCCAGGACTCGCACGTCACGAGCCCCACGTCGCCGCGATGTCCCGTCCGGAAATGACCGGCAAACAAAATGCGCCCGAGGGGTCGGATCCCGTCAGGCGCACACACGTTCATGGGTACCACACTGCAACTACGATGAGCCTACCACATACCACACCCGCTCTGACAACCATCGAAGTCTCAGTGTTTCCCCAGGTCAGCGCGGGCATTCGAGCAAGGTCACCGGTCACGTGCCGCGGCTTCCAGGGCCCGTCTCATCTCCTGCGCGCCGCGTTCGACGCGCACGCGGACCTCTGCGGCTCGCGCGTGGGGCAGCACGTCGGTGGTCCGGACGAGCCGGCCCGCCCGGTCGCCCTCCGGGCGGACCTCGAAGGAGGCGTGATGGCGCCTAGCGGGTGAAGCGGTGCAGGAGCTTCTCGGCGGCGGCGAAGCCGGCGACCACGTCGGCCGCCGTGCGGCGCTCCCGCACCAGGCCGACTCCCTGTCCCACGTAGACGAAGGCGGTGTCGAAGTCCTCGTCCCGCCGGGCCGCCTCCAGGGCGGCGCGCGCGTCCTCGTCGGCGGCGAGCTCGTCCTCCCGGCCCGCCCACCGCTCGAAGAAGGCGTTGCGCAGGGCCCGCCCGCCGTACTCGGCCGGCCAGCCGAGCCGCTGCGCCACGTCGAACACCCGCCCGTACGCGGTGTCGGTCTCCCCCGCCTCCAGCAGGCGCCGCGTGGCCGCCTCCGAGATCGTCGTCTCGGCGCAGCCCATGAACGCGGTGCCCGTCCAGGCACCCTCGGCGCCGGCCGCCAGCACGGCGGCGAGCCCGCGGGCCGTGGCGATGCCCCCGGCGGCGAGGACCGGGATCCGCACCGCGTCGAGCACCCCCTCCAGCAGCGGCAGCGTCGCCACCTCGCCGCGCCCGTGGCCGCCGCCCTCGCCGCCGCGGGCCACCACGGCGTCCACCCCGGCCTGCTCGGCGGCGCGCGCCTCCTCGGTGGTCCCGGCCTGGGTGACGACCGTGATGCCGGCCTCCCGCAGCTCGCCGACGTAGCGCTCGTACGGGCCGAAGCTCACCGACACGATCGGGGGCCGCGCGTCGAGGACGGCCCGGAACTGGCCAGGGTTGCCGGGCAGCGCCCACGCCAGGAGCCCGATCCCGTACGGCCGGCCGCCCGCGGCGGCGACGGCCGCCTGCTCCGCGATCCACTCGGGACCGGCGGCCGAGGGCACGCCGAACATGCCGAGCGCCCCGGCGGCGGACACGGCCGCGGCCAGCCGCCCCCCTCCCACCCCGGCCATGGGCGCCCCGACCAGGGGCACATCCAGATCGAACCGTTCGGTGAGCCACGTGCGCATCAGGATCTCCTCGTCCGTTCCCCGCCCACGGAGGGCCTTCTACCGCCACCATGCCACGGCCCGCCAGGCCCGGAACCGTGGCATGCCGCAGCCCCGCGCGGCCCGGCAGCGGGCCCGGCGGGGCTGCGGCGAGGGTGCGGCGGGGGGTGCGGCGCACCGCGCGATCGGGCGGGGCGTCAGTCGTTCGCGAAGAGGGCGTTGACCTGCTGGTTGGCCGTGGTCAGGGCGGTTCGGGCGTCCTTCTGGCCGAGCCAGACCTCCTCCAGCGCCGTGAGCACGATCTGGTTGATCTCGTCGGCGTGGTCGCTGACCGGCAGCAGGAACGTTCCGCCGGGCGCGTCGGCCACCGTGGTGAAGGCGCTGATGTCCCGGTGCGCCGCCTTGTGCGCCGCGATCGCGCGCTGGGTGGACGAGGAGATGGCGGGGAAGACCACGGCGGTGTCCGCGATGATGTCCTGGCAGCCGGTGGAGCCGAGGAACTTCACCCACTTCCAGGCCGCCTCGGGCTGCTTGGTCCCCGCGTAGATGCTGTCGGCCAGGCCGTTGAAGGCGGACTTGCGGCCCTGGGGGCCGGTCGGCAGCGGGGCGAAGGCGAACTTCTGCTCCGTGGACTCCAGGTACGACTTGATCGTCCAGGAGCCGGTGATGCCGAGCGCCGCCTTGCCGGAGCCGAGCACCGCGTCGGGGCCGAGCGAGCTGACCTTGTCGTACGGCGCCGCGTACCCCTTGTCCATCAGCCCCTTGAACCAGGCGATGGTCTCGGCCAGCTTGGGGTCGTCGTAGAAGTAGCGGGTGCCGAACGGGTTCTTGTCGATGTAGGAGAAGCCGTTGGAGACGGCCAGGTCGCCCCAGCCGTTCTGGCCCAGGCCGTCGTCCTTGAGCTCCGGGGTGATGCCGTACACGGCGACCTTGGACTTGTCGAACCCGGGCTCGTCGCCGTGGCGGCCGGAGCTGTCGACGGTGAGCTTGGCGATGGCCTTCTCGAAGGTGCCGCCGTCCTGGGGGTTCCAGGTGAGGTCGCTCAGGTCGAGCTTGGCCTTCTTGGCCAGGGTGGCGTTGTAGATGATCGCGATCGTGTCCCAGTCCTTGGGCAGGCCGTACCTCTTGCCGTCCTTGAGCCACAGCTCGGCCAGGCCGGGCCGATACTGGCCGAGGTCGACCTTGTCGGCCCGCACCATGGGCTCGATGTCGAGGAGCTGACCGTTCTTGACGAACTGCGGGTAGTACGACGCCTGCATGGTGATCACGTCGGGGGCGCTGCCGGAGACCATCTGGGTGGTGAGGTTCTGCCAGTACTGGTCCCAGGCGGCCTGTGTGATCTTGATGGTGATCCCGGGGTTCGCCTGCTGGAAGGCGTCGGCGCACCGCTGGTAGCCGGCCTGCTGGGCGTCGTCGAAGAGAGCGTACGAAATCGTGACCGGATCATCGGCTGAGCCGGAGCCGCCCGAGCCAGCCGAGCCGCCGCCGCAGGCCGCCGTGAGCAGCAGCAGCGCGCCCGCCGCCAGATGCGCCTTTTTCATCGCTAACCTTTCATGCCGGAGAACTGGATGGAGTCCACGAGCCGGCGGCCGAAGAAGACCACGAGCAGCAGCACGGGGATGATCGACAGGGCGGAGCCGGCCATGAGGCCGGTCCAGTCCGGCGCGGTGTTCGGTGACTGCTTGAGGAAGATGCCGAGCGCCGCCGTCAGCACCCGGGTCTCCTCGCCGGGGGCCACCAGCAGGGGCCACAGGTAGTCGTTCCAGGTCCAGACCGCGGTGGTGAGGGCCAGGGTGAGCAGCGGCCCCCGGCTCATCGGCAGCACCACCCGCCAGAAGATGAGGCCCTTGCCCGCGCCGTCGATGAGGGCGGCCTGCTCGACGTCGCGCGGCACGCCGAGGAAGAACTGGCGCAGGAAGAACACCGCGAACGGCGTCATGAGCATGCTGGGCGCGACGAGACCCTGGAAGGTGTCGAGCCAGCCGAGCTCCTTGACGAGCACGAAGTTGGGCAGCAGCGTGAAGATCGGCGGGACCATGAGGGCCGCCACGAACACCCCGAACAGCAGGTCCCGGCCGGGGAAGCGGAGCCGGGCGAAGGCGTAGCCGGCCATCGCGCAGAGGATGGTCTGCACGGCGGTGATGAGCCCGGTGTAGAGGACGGAGTTGCGCAGGTAGAGGAAGAAGTCGAGGTCGGCGCCGGATCCGCCGGCCGCCCGCGCCTCCTCCCGGCCGGCCAGGCCGAGCACCCGCTGGAAGTTGAACAGCGTCGGGTGCCGGGGCAGCAGCCCGGCGGTGTCCCCGCTCAGCTCGCGGCCCGGAGTGATCGCCGTGCGGAGCATCCAGTAGAGCGGGAACAGGGAGATCACGATGGCGAGGATCAGGCAGGCCCAGGCGATCGGGCGGCCGATCCGGCCCCGGAGCGGTCTGTTCATGTGAGGTCCGAGGTGGAGGCGCGCAGCAGGCGCATCTGGACGAAGGTCAGCACGCCGAGGACGAGCACGAGGCTCAACGCCAGCGCGGAGGCGTAGCCCATCTTGAAGTGAGTGAACGCCTGCTCGTAGATGTAGTAGTAGACGACCCGGGTGGCGTTGACGGGGCCGCCCTTGGTGGTGACGGCGACGGCGTCGAAGAGCTGGAACGAGTCGATGAGCGACACCACGAGCACGAACGCGAGGATGGGCCGCATCAGCGGCAGCGTGACGCGGAAGAAGGTGCGGATCTCGCCGGAGCCGTCGAGGGCCGCCGCCTCGTAGACGTGCCGGGGCACCAGCAGCATCCCCGCGTACAGCAGCAGCGCCGTGTAGCCGGTGCCGCTCCACGAGGTGATGACGGCCACGCTGGGCAGCGCCAGGTCCGGGGAGGTGAGGAAGCCCTGGTTGGGCAGGCCGACGGAGGTCAGCAGGTGGTTGACGAAGCCGAGGTTGGCGTCGAGCAGCCACATCCACAGCAGGCCGGTGGTCACGCTGGGCACCAGCCACGGGATGAGGAGCAGGGAGCGGAGGGCCAGGGAGCGGGTCAGCCGGTGCAGCAGCGCGGCCAGGCCGAGGCCGGCGAGGAGCTGGATGCCGAGGTTGAGGATGACGTACCCTGCGGTGACCTTGAGCGAGTTCCAGAACAGGGGGTCCTGGACGAGCCGGGCGTAGTTGTCGAGGCCGATGAAGCGCGGTGGTGACAGCAGGTTCCAGTCGGTCATCGAGTACCAGGCGCCGCGCAGCGCCGGATACAGGTAGAACAGGCCGAATCCCAGCAGCACGGGCGCGAGGAAGGCGGCGGCGAGCCGTCCGTCTCCGCGCGTGCCGGGCGCCCGCCGACGACCTGATCCAGGGGCGGGCTCCCTGGGGGCGGGCCCGTGACGGGACGGTGCCGGGCCGGCGGCGGGTCCCGGATGTGGGCCGGTGCCCGCCACCGGTGGGACCCCGGCGGGCGCGGTGCGGGCGCCCGGTCGTCGCAGCATCTCCGAACCTCCTGGGGGCGGGGGCGGGCCGGTGGAGCGGCCGTGGTTCAGCCCATCATGGCGACTTTCGAAAGCTTGTCAATACCTTCGCCTAATGCCCCCTTCTTCGGCAATACCGGATGCATTGCGAAAGTATTGACAAGAGAACGAAGGTGCTGGGACCGTCCTCCCCATGGCCCTCTCGGACTTCGACTTGCTCGTCGTCGGCGACGCCAACCCGGACGTGATCGTCTCGGGGGCGCCCCGCCGCCCCGCCTTCGGTCAGCGCGAGGAGCTGGTGGACACCGGCGACCTGGTGCTCGGCGGCTCCGGCGCGATCACCGCGTGCGGCGCCGCCCGGCTCGGCCTGCGTGTCGCCTTCGCCGGCCGGGTGGGCGACGACCCGGCCGGCGCGTTCGTGCTGGACACGCTCGCACGCCGCGGGGTGGACGTCTCCGCCTGCGTGGTCGAGTCCGGCGCGGCGACCGCGCTCACCGTCATCCTGGCCGACGGGCAGGACCGGGCGATCCTGACCGCGCCCGGCTGCCTCGGCCGGACGTCCGCCGGCGACGTGCCGCCCGAGCTCCTCGCGCGCGTGGCGCACGTGCACGTCTCCTCGTTCTACCTCCAGCCGCGCCTGGCCGAGGGGGTGCCGGACCTGTTCCGGGCGGCCCGCGCCGCCGGCGCCACCACCTCGCTCGACACCAACGACGACCCGTCCGGCCGCTGGGAAGGGCTGGAGGAGGTGCTGCCGCTGACCGGCGTCCTGCTGCCCAACGAGCGCGAGGCCCTGGCCATCGCGGGCGTCCCCGAGCTCGGGCAGGCGCTGCGCGAGCTGGCCGCGCGGGGCACGACGCCGGTGGTCAAGTGCGGGGCTGAGGGTGCCCTGACGATCGTGGACGGCGAGCCGCTCCGCGTCCCGGCCCCGCCGCCGCCGGCTCACCAGGGCCCGGCCGTGGTCGTGGACACGGTCGGCGCGGGCGACAGCTTCGACGCGGGCCTGATCGCGTCCCGTCTGCGTGGCCTGCCCGTACGGCGGAGCCTTGAGGTGGCCGTGGCCTGCGGCACCCTCTCCACCCGAGCCGCGGGGGGCACAGCGGCGCAGCCGACCTGGGAGGAAGCCACCTCATGATAAACCCGAAGATCGTCTTCATCGGCGCGGGCAGCGTCGTGTTCACGCACGGCCTCATCGCCGACCTGCTCGCCTATCCGGAGCTGCGGGAGGTCCGGATCGCGCTGCACGACATCGACCCGGAGCGGCTGGAGGTGGCCGAGGCGGTGGCCCGGCGCATCGCCGCCGCCCGCGGCGCCCGCCCCGAGATCACCGCGAGTCTCGACCGGCGGGCCGCGCTCGACGGCGCCGACTTCGTGATCAACATGATCCAGGTGGGCGGGCACGACGCGACCGTCACCGACTTCGAGATCCCCGCCCGCTACGGCCTGCGCCAGACGATCGCCGACACGATCGGCGTGGGCGGCGTCTTCCGCGCCCTGCGCACGTTCCCCGTGCTGGACGCGCTGGCCACCGACATCGGCGCCGTCTGCCCGGACGCCCTGCTGCTCAACTACACCAACCCGATGGCCATGAACGTCTGGTACCTGGCGAGCAGGGTGCGGCGCGTGGTCGGCCTCTGCCACTCGGTGTACTGGACGATGCACGACCTGGCCGAGCTGCTGAAGGTGCCGTACGAGGAGATCACCTACCTGGCGGCGGGCGTCAACCACCAGGCGTGGGTGCTGCGGTTCGAGCACGAGGGCGCCGACCTGTACCGGCGGCTCGACGCGGCGGTGGAGGCCGATCCGCAGCTGCGCCGGCGGGTCCGGGTGGAGATGTACCGGCGGCTCGGGCACTACCCGACCGAGACGAGCGAGCACTCCTCCGAGTACGTGCCGTGGCTGCTGCACCACGACGCCGAGATCGACCGGCTGCGCATCCCGGTCGGCGCGTACGTCGGCATCAGCGAGGAGAACATCCGCGAGTACAAGCGCACCCGCGACACCGTGCGCCACGGCGGGGAGCTGTCCGTCGAGGGCACCGGCGAGTACGCGCCGCAGATCATCCACAGCCTGGTGACCGGCGTGCCGCGCGTGGTGTACGGCAACGTGGTCAACGACGGCCTCATCTCGAACCTGCCGCCCGGCTGCGTGGTCGAGGTGCCCTGCGCCGTGGACTCCTCGGGGGTCATGCCGACCCGGGTGGGCGCGCTGCCGCCGCAGTGCGCGGCGCTCAACCGGTCGTACGTGAACGTCAACGAGCTGACCGTGCGGGCGGCCGAGGAGGGCCGGCCGGAGCATGTGCGGCACGCGGTGATGGCCGACCCGAACGCCTCGGCCACGCTGTCGCTGGACGCCATCTGGCGGATGTGCGACGACCTGACGCTCGCCCACGGCGACCTGCTGCCGGAGTCCCTGCGCGTCACGCTCGCGGACTGACACCACCTCGCCCGGCCCACGCCCACCCAGCGCGCGCCCGCCCGGACAACCGGGCGGGCGTTCGCGCGTCAGCCGACGAGGTCCACCTTGAGGCCGCGCTCGCGCAGGACCGCCACCACCGACGCGTCGGCGGACTCGCCGGTGATGAGCAGGTCCACCTCCGACAGCGGGCAGACCGGCGCCATCTCCACCTTGCCGAGCTTGGAGGAGTCGGCGACCACCACGCGGCGGCCGGCGGCGCGCAGCATCCGCTGCTTCATCTCGGCGTCGGGCAGGTTGACGTTCGTGACGCCGGCCTCCGGGTGGACGCCGCCGCAGCCGAGGAACACGGTGTCGGCCCGGATGCCCTCCAGGATGCGGGTGCCGAGCGGGTCGACCAGGGAGTGCTGCTGGCGGCGGAGGCTGCCGCCGGTGACGACGACGGCGAAGCGGGGCAGCGCGGGCTCCAGCTCCAGGGCCGTGCGCAGCCCGTTGGTGAAGACCGTGACCTCGGTGAGGTCGGCGCGGGCGACCAGCTCCCTGGCCACGTACGCGGTGGTCGTGCCGGCCCCCATGAGCACGCTCTCACCCGAGGCGACCAGCCGCGCCGCCGCCTTGCCGATCAGCGCCTTCTCCACGGCGGCGGTGCCGAGCGACAGCTCGAACGACGGCTCGACGCGCGGCGGCGACCCGGCCGCGACCGCTCCCCCGCGCACCCGGCGCACCCGGCCCTGCTCCTCCAGCGCGTCGAGGTCGGCCCGGACGGTCACGGTGGACACGCCGAACGCCTCCGCGAGCTCGGCCACCCGGGCGAACTCCTGCTCCATGAGCATGCCGAGCATGCGCTCACGGCGCACCTCGGTCGGCATGGACTCCATCATCGGCGGATCGCCTCCGGCAGCAACTCCCCGTGCGCGTCGATCAGCTCGTCGCACATCGCCTCGATGGCGGGCAGCGGCAGCGTCGCCGCGGTGTTCGGGTCGAGCATCGCCGCGTGGTGGACGTGCCGCCGGTCGCCGTCGAGCACGGCGCGCACGGTCAGCTCCACGACGTTGAGGAAGGTCCGGTGCAGCGCCACGAGCTGGATCGGCAGGTCGCCCACCGGCCGGGGGTGGATGCCCGTGGCGTCGACCGTGGCGGGCACCTCGACGCAGCAGTCCTCCGGCAGGTTGCCGATCAGGCCGCGGTTGCGGACGTTGACGTAGACCTCCTTCTCCCGGCCGGTCAGCGTGGCGAGGATCGCGGCGGCGGCCGGCTCCTGGTGCTGCCACCTGATCAGCTGCGGCCGGCCGGCCGACAGCGCGCGGCGCGTCTCCTCGTACGCGTGCATGTCCTGGCCGAGGCGGCGCAGGTACTCCTCCATCTGCACGCCGAGGCGCTCGGTCTCCTCGGCGTGCCGCATGAACCACGGGACGTACTCGGCGGCGTGCTCGCTGGACTGCGTCGGGAAGTGGCCGAAGCGGCGGTACATCTCGGTCCGGACGTGCCGCCCCAGGTCGGGGTCGGCGGCCAGCAGCGCGTCGAGCTCCGGGTAGAGCGAGCGGCCCCCGGCCTCGAACCGCAGCACGAACGACTGGTGGTTGAGGCCGGCGCTGAGGAACGTCACCTCGTCGAGGTCGCGGCCGACGAGGTCGGCCAGGTAGGCGTGGGTGTCGCAGACGGCGTGGCACACCCCGGCGAAGCGCTCGAACGTGGTGGCCTCCTCCACCGCCCAGCCGATCATGGCCATGGGATCGCTGCAGCTCAGCAGCCAGGCGTCCGGGCACAGCTCGGCCATCTCGCGGCCCAGCTCGACGAAGAAGGGGATGGCGCGCAGGCCGCGGAAGATGCCGCCGACGCCGATGGTGTCACCGATCGTCTGGCGCAGGCCGTACCTGCGGGGGATCTCGAAGTCGCGCAGCGAGGCCGTGAACCCGCCCCGGTCGACGTAGCTGATCACGAAGTCGGCGCTGTCGAGGGCGCGCCGCCGGTCGGGGCAGGCGGTGACCACGGCCGCCGAGCCGGCCTCGGCGTCGAGCGCGCGCACCAGCGCCTCGGCCGTGGCCAGGTGGGCGGGGTCGTCGTCATGCAGCACGACCTCCAGGCGCCCCCGCAGCGAGGAGGCGAGGAACAGGTCGGAGAGCACCCTGCGCACGAGTTCGACGTTGCCGGCGCCGACGAAGACGATGCGCGCCATCCTCACCTCCCGCCGCTCGTGCGCGAAGTCCTGCGAAGACCCGCGAAGACCGAAGATCCGCGAAGACCTGAGACTCGCGAACACTACGGCACACCGGGCGGACGCGCACACCACACCTTACGGGCTGCCGCCGAGCCCGAGGCCGCTCGCGCAGGCCGCGTGTTCTCGCTCACATGGGATGATCGCCTGCCCAGGGCCCCGGAGCGCCGGTTTCGGCGGCGGAGCCGGGCCTCACACGTCCTCTACCAGGCACAAGAGCGACCCGGAATGTGAATGGTCTGTTTCCGAGACGTTATCGCACACCGTTGACAGGCAAATTGTTAGCGATAACACTCATGGCCTTAGGCACGTTGTCCTCAACGGCGATCAACGCAGGCGGGGTGTCACGAAATGCCACAAACCGGGCTTATCCTACCGCAGGTCGGTCCACGGCACGTGGGTTTCGGACCATTCCATCGGAGCGCCCACCTGGACGTTCCCGTGCCGGGGACACGACGACCCACCGCTCCCGCCGCGCCACTCGCGGGAGAGGTACCCCCCGCTGTGGCCGGAGGTCCGGCGGACCCTTCGCGTACGCGCAACCCCGCAAGGAGACACACACATGAGATTCGGACGGATCGCGACGGTCGTCTCAGCCCTCGCACTCACCGCCACCGTCGCGGCGTGCGGATCGAGTGAGAAGACCGTCGACAAGCAGGCGTCCTCCGGCACCACCAGCGGGGCCCTGATCGGCGTGACCATGCCGACCAGGTCCTCCGAGCGGTGGATCCACGACGGGGACAACGTCAAGTCCAGCCTGGAGAAGCTCGGCTACAAGGTCGACCTCCAGTACGCGGAGAACGACATCCCCACCCAGGTCAACCAGATCGAGAACCAGATCACCAAGGGCGCCAAGCTCCTGATCATCGCCTCGATCGACGGCACCGCCCTGACCACGCAGCTCCAGCAGGCCGCCGACAACAAGATCCCGGTCATCTCCTACGACCGCCTGATCCGCAACAGCCCGAACGTCGACTACTACACGACCTTCGACAACTTCAAGGTCGGCGTCCAGCAGGCCACCTCCCTGCTCGTCGGCCTCAAGGTGCTCAACGCCGACGGCTCCGAGGGCAGCGCCAAGGGCCCGTTCAACGTCGAGCTGTTCGCCGGCTCCCCCGACGACAACAACGCCACGTTCTTCTTCAACGGCGCCATGTCCGTGCTGAAGCCGTACATCGACAAGGGCACGATCAAGGTCAAGAGCGGTCAGACCGACTTCAAGACCGTCGCCATCCTGCGCTGGGACCCGGCCACCGCGCAGAAGCGCATGGAGGACATCCTCACCAAGACCTACTCCGGTGACAGCAAGGTCGACGGCGTGCTCTCCCCGTACGACGGCCTGTCCATCGGCATCCTGTCGGCGCTCAAGAGCAACGGCTACGGCACCGCCGGCCAGCCCTACCCGATCGTGACCGGCCAGGACGCCGAGCTGGCCTCCGTCAAGTCGATCATCGCGGGCGAGCAGTACTCCACCATCTTCAAGGACACCCGCGAGCTGGCCAAGATCACGGTCACCATGGCCGACACCGTCCTCAAGGGCGGCAAGCCCGCGGTCAACAACACCAAGGACTACGACAACGGCAACAAGGTCGTCCCGGCCCAGCTCCTCGACCCGATGATCGTCGACAAGAGCAACTACCAGAAGGCCCTGGTGGACACGAACTACTACACCGCCGCCCAGCTCGGCTGACCTCCACCGGTAAGGACCTTCGATGACCGATGACATCCTGCACATGCGGGGCATCACCAAGACGTTTCCCGGAGTGCGCGCGCTCCACGAGGTGAGCCTCTCCGTCCGCCGGGGCGAGATCCACGCCATCTGCGGCGAGAACGGCGCCGGCAAGTCGACGCTGATGAAGGTGCTGTCCGGGGTCTACCCGTTCGGCAGCTACGAGGGGCGGATCGAGTTCGACGGCGAGCTGTGCCGGTTCGGCGGCATCAAGGACAGCGAGGACGCCGGCATCGTCATTATCCACCAGGAGCTGGCGCTGTGCCCGCAGCTGTCCATCGCCGAGAACATCTTCCTCGGCAACGAGCGGGCCAGCCGCGGGCTCGTCGACTGGAACCGCACCAACCACCAGGCCGGCGAGCTGCTGCGGCGCGTCGGCCTGGAGGAGAACCCGGTCACGCAGGTGGCCGACATCGGCGTGGGCAAGCAGCAACTCGTGGAGATCGCCAAGGCGCTGTCGAAGAAGGTGAAGCTGCTCATCCTGGACGAGCCCACCGCGGCGCTCAACGACCAGGACTCGGCGCACCTCCTCGACCTGCTGCGCGGCCTGCGCGACGAGGGCATCACCTGCGTGATCATCTCGCACAAGCTGAACGAGATCATCGACATCGCCGACTCGATCACGATCATCCGTGACGGGCAGACGATCGAGACCCTGGAGATGGCGAGCGGCCAGGTGACCGAGGACCGGATCATCTCCGGCATGGTCGGCCGCGACCTGGACAACCGCTTCCCGCCGCACGAGTCGCACATCGGCGAGGAGGTCCTGCGGGTCGAGGACTGGACGGTGCACAGCCCGTCGCAGCCCGACCGGCAGGTCGTCTCCAAGGCCAGCCTCACGCTGCGCCGGGGCGAGATCGTCGGCCTGGCCGGGCTCATGGGCGCCGGCCGTACCGAGCTGGCGATGAGCCTGTTCGGCCGCACCTACGGCGTCGGCATCTCCGGCCGCGTCTTCAAGGAGGGCCGCGAGGTGCACATCCGCAACGTGCAGGACGCGGTGCGGCTCGGCATCGCGTACGCCACGGAGGACCGCAAGCGGTACGGCCTCAACCTCATCGAGGACATCAAGCGGAACATCTCCTCGGCGAGCCTCGGCACCCGGCTCAGCAAGCGCGGCTGGGTCAACGAGAACGAGGAGTACAAGGTCGCCGAGGAGTTCCGCCGCAGCATGAACATCAAGGCGCCCAGCGTGCAGAGCATCGTGGGCAAGCTGAGCGGCGGCAACCAGCAGAAGGTCGTGCTGTCGAAGTGGATCTACACGGATCCCGACGTGCTCATCCTCGACGAGCCCACCCGCGGCATCGACGTCGGCGCCAAGTACGAGATCTACACGATCATCAACCAGCTCGCCGACGAGGGGAAGGCGGTGCTCGTCATCTCCTCGGAGCTGCCGGAGCTGCTCGGCCTGTGCGACCGCATCTACACGCTGTCGCAGGGCCGGGTCACCGGTGAGCTGCCCCGCGAGGAGGCGACGCAGGAACGCCTGATGCATCACATGACCATGGGACAGGAGTAAGTCCGGATGAGCAGCAGTACGACCCCCGCCGACCTCCAGGCGGGTTCGGGACGGGACGACAAGGGCGAGCAGAGCCCGCCCGGGCGGCTGAAGCTCGGCGGCCTGTCCATCAACATCCGCCAGAGCGGCATCTACATCGCGTTCGCGCTGATCGTGGTGCTGTTCTCGGTGCTGACCGACGGCGCCCTGCTCCAGCCGCAGAACATCTCCAACATCGTCGTCCAGAACTCCTACATCCTGATCCTGGCCATCGGCATGATCCTGATCATCATCGCCGGGCACATCGACCTGTCGGTCGGCTCGGTGGTGGCGGTCACGGGCGCAGTGTCGGCCGTGCTGATGGTGAACTACGGGGTTCCCTGGCCGATCGCGCTGGTGCTCACCCTGGTGGTGGGCGGCCTGATCGGGGCCTGGCAGGGCTACTGGATCGCCTACTTCGGCATCCCGTCGTTCATCGTGACGCTCGCCGGCATGCTGCTGTTCCGGGCGCTCACGCTGACCGTGCTCGGCAACCAGGGCATCGGCCCGTTCCCCGACGCGGTGCGGACCCTGTCGAACGGCTTCACCGACAGCTACCTGGGCAACGTCGGGCTCGGCCCGCTCGGCGGCGCCGACCTGTTCAGCCTGCTGATCGGCGTGCTGGCCATCGTCGGCATGGCCAGCGCCCAGTGGCGCACGCGCACCGCCCGCGCCGGCTACGGCCAGAGCGTCGACCCGCTGCCGGTCTTCGCCCTGAAGATCGTCGCCGCGGCCGTCCTCATCATGGCCGTGGTGGTGCAGCTCGCGCGCTTCCGCAACCTGCCGTGGGTGCTGGTGCTGCTGGCCCTGCTGGTGCTCGGCTACTCGCTGCTGGCCAACCGGTCGGTGTTCGGCCGCCGGATCTACGCGGTGGGCGGCAACCTCCAGGCGGCGGTCCTGTCGGGCATCAAGGTCAAGTCCGTGGTGTTCTGGATCTTCGTCAACATGGGCGTGCTGGCGTCCGTGGCCGGCATCATCTTCGCCGGCCGGCTCAACCAGGCCGGTCCGACGGCCGGCAACTCGTTCGAGCTGGACGCGATCGCCGCGGCCTTCATCGGCGGCGCGGCCGTCCAGGGCGGCGTCGGCAAGGTCGTCGGCGCCATCACCGGCGGCCTGATCATGGGTGTGATCAACAACGGCATGTCGCTCATCGGCTCGCCGAGCGAGCGCGTCATGCTGGTCAAGGGCATCGTCCTGCTCGCGGCGGTCGCCTTCGACGTGTGGACGAAGCGACGGGCGGGCGCGGCCGCGCGCTGACCTGTCGCACCGGGTGAGGGGCGGGCCGGACGGCCCGCCCTTTCCCATGCCCGCCGTCACGTGCCCGCCGTCACTTGACCGCGCCGCCGGTGATGCCGGAGATGATGCGCCGCTGGGCCACCGCGAACACCACCAGCAGGGGCAGGCTCATGAGGATGATGTACGCGAAGATCAGGTGCCAGTTGTTGAGGTAGAGGCCGGCGTTGGCCACCTGGAACAGGTTCAGCGGCAGCGTGTCGAGCCGGCCTCCGACGACGAAGAAGGCGTAGAAGACGTCGTTCCAGACGTACAGGCAGATGAGGATGGTGGCGGTCGCGAGCACGGGCCGCAGCATCGGCAGGATGACGGAGAAGAACACGCGCGCCGGGCCGGCCCCGTCCATGCGGGCCGCCTCCTCGATCGACAGCGGCACCGTGCGCACGAACCCGGTGACGAAGAAGATCACCGTGGACAGGTAGATGCCGACGTAGACGCCGACCATGCCGACGGCGCTGCCGGCCAGGCCGAGCTGCCGCAGCAGCAGCACGATCGTCACCACGGCCGGGGGCAGCACGATGCCGCTGATCGCGAACGCGTACAGGACGGCGTTGAGGCGGGTGGCCCGCCGGGCCAGCACCCACGACGCCATGGAGCCGAACGTCAGCACCAGCGCGACCGACGGCGCGACGACCAGCACGCTGCCGAGGAACGCCTTCGGCACGTCGCCCTGCTGCCACACCTGCGCCAGGTTCTCCCAGAGCAGCCACCGGGACGGCAGCGACAGGTCCGGCGACAGGGCCTCGCCCTGGGACTTGGCCGCCGTCACGACGACCAGCCACAGCGGCAGGCCCATGACGAGCACGACGAGGGCGACGACGGCCGGCGGCCGCAGCCGCGCCGCGACGCCCCGGGCGGGGGATGTCACAGGATCTCCTCCCTCTTGCGCAGGACGCGGATGACCGGGAAGGCCAGCAGCGCGACCATGAGGAACAGCACCAGGCTCATCGTGGTGGCCTGCGCGAACAGGCCCTGGCCGAAGGTGCGGTAGATGAAGATGTTCAGGATCTCGGTGCTGCGGGCGGGGCCGCCGCCGGTCGTGGCCTGGACGATGTCGAAGCCGTTCATGGAGCCCAGCAGCGCGGTGGCCACGTTGAAGGTGACCGCCGGCGCCAGCAGCGGGAAGCGGATCGACCAGAACGCCTGCCGGCCGGTGGCGCCGTCGATGCGGGCCGCCTCCGTGACGTCCTCGGGGATCGTCTTCAGCCCGGCCAGGTAGATCAGCATGGACAGGCCCATCCACTTCCAGGCGTGGATGACCGCGACGACGACCAGGGTCCAGGTGGTGTCGCCCAGCCACGGGATCGTCACCGGCGTGCCGAGCAGGCCGCCGAGCAGGTCGTTCAGGCTGCCGTCGGGCTTGAGCAGCGCCTGGAAGACGTAGCCGACGGCCAGCGCCGACATGAGCACCGGGATGAGGAACACCAGGCGCGCGGCCCGGTTGAGCCAGGTGTCGCGCTCCAGGAGGACGGCCAGGCCGAAGCCGAACAGGTTCTGGAACACCGCGACCAGGACGGCGTAGACCAGCGTGACGCGCAGCGCGCCGTACATGGTGCCGTCCGACAGCAGGTCGGCGAAGTTGTCCCAGCCGACCGGGCGGATGTCGCTCTTGAAGCTGGACCAGTCGGTGAAGGCGTAGACGAAGTTGAACAGGGTGGGCAGGAAGAAGAAGACGAACAGGATCACGAAGGCGGGCGCCAGGAACCACATGGGATGGGTACGGCGTCCCGCTCCGGCGGGGGTGGCCCGCCGGCTCGGGCGCGCCTGGCGGGCGGGCACGGGCCGGGCGGCGGTGTCGGATGCGCGCGTCTCGGTCGGCACGGGTCGCTCCTCGCCTGGGGGATGGGGGGTCAGAAGCCGGAGGCGCCGGCCGCCTTGGCGAGCTGGGCGAACTGCTTCTGCGTGGCCGCCGCCACCTGCTCGGGCGTGAGGCTGCCGGTGATCATGTCGGCCAGGTTGAGGTACAGGTCGGGGTTGGCCACGGCGAGCGCCTGCATCGAGCCGACCGCGCCGCCCAGCGACTTGTGCACGTCGAGCAGCGCCTGCGGCACGCCGGCCGGGGTGGGCACGTCGGTCTTCAGCGACACGGTCTTGCGCGCGGTGACGAACTCCTGGTAGCCGGGGCCCATCCAGTACGCGAGCAGCTGGCGGGCGGCGGCCTCGCGCTTGGCGTCGCCGGTCCTGAACGCGACCAGGGCGTTGGACTGGTCGGGGATGAAGGTGCCGACGTTGCCGGACGGGGAGATCGGGAAGAAGCCGATCTTCTTGTCCAGCGTCGCCGTGTCGGCCTTGGCCTGGAGCTGGCCGAAGAACGAGTTGACCTGGACGGCCATGGCCGCCTTGCCGGACAGCAGCGCCGCGCCCTGGTCCTCGAAGGTGGCGGTCTTGATGTCGGGGTTGAACAGTCCCTCGCCGATCAACGCCTTGTACTTCTTGATCGCGTCCAGGATGGTCTTGTCCTCGAACGTCTCCTTGCCGGTGTTGACCCGGTCCCAGAGGCCGTCGCGGGCCGCGTCGGCGAGCTGGACCTGCACCCACCACTGGGTCGCCCACTTGTCGCCGGCCATCTCGAAGAAGGGGGTGACGCCCTTGCCCTTGAGCGTGCGAGCGACCTGGAGCATCTCGTCGAAGCTCTTCGGCGTCCCCTTGACGCCGGCCGCGGCGAAGACCTCCTTGTTGTAGTAGACGCCCTCGACGGCCGGGCTGGTGACGAGCGCGGCGTAGCGGGTCTTGTCCAGCAGTCCGGTGATGTCGCGCAGTTCGGGCGACAGCGACGGCAGCCAGGGGGCGTCATCGAGGGGCTGGAGGTTGGCGCGGGCGTTCAGGGCGGTCAGCATGGACGCGGTGGGCTGCCAGAAGGCCAGGTCGGGCTTGTCGCCGGTGGCCACCTTGGTCTGCACGCCCTGCTCGTACGGGTCGGGGATGGTGACGACGTCGACCTTGGCGCCGGTGGCCTTGGAGAAGGCGGCCGTCACCTGCTCGGGGACGGTGGTGCTGTTCTGCGCGGCCCAGATGGTGAGGGTGACCCCGTCGAGCCGGCCCGTCGGGGAGGGCCAGGCCGCGGCGGTCGCGCCCGCCGCCGCGGGCGCGGGCCCGGAGGCGGGATCGCTGCACGCGGTGAGGGCGAGCAGTGCGGTGGCCGCGACGGTGGCGGCGGTGGTGACGCGCGGTGCCAGTTTCACGGTGTGGTTCCTTTGTCCGTGTCCGCCACTATCGTGCCGGACAATCCCATTGGGGGGCAGATGGGGTCTTACTCAGAGGAGAGCTCGCGGAGCTCCAGGACGCGGGCGGTCGGGGCGGCGACGGCGCAGGTCAGGGTCAGCTCGCCGGTCGCGGGGTTCCAGGAGTGCTCCCAGCCCGTCGCCTGGCGGGGGTAGGCGATCCGCGCCTCGACCTGCCGGCCGGTGAGGTGCGGGAACGACAGGACGGCGCCCTCGTCCGCGCCCGGCCTCCGCCAGACGCCGACGTGCGTGACGTCGCCGGCGCGCAGGCCCAGCGCCAGCCACGGGTCCTCCCAGCCGGGCAGCCCGAGCGGCCAGCAGGGCGCCGACGCGATCAGGTCGGCCCGCAGCGCCTGGTGCAGCCGCACCCCCTCGCGCACGAGCGCCAGCCGCTCCGGGCCCATCGCGTCCAGGTGGCCCGACAGGTAGAGCCGGCCGAGGATGCCGGTGCACATCGTGAACGCGACCTCCTCGTCCGTCATGTCCGGCTGCGGGTACGCCCAGTTGGCCGCCTGCTCGGGTGTCATCGCCAGCGGCGCGGCCACGGCGATCGGCGGGTAGCGCAGGAAGTCCTCCTGGTCGCTGGTGGACTGGAGGTTCAGCCGCGACAGCATCGCGAAGTCCATCCGCATCGCGCCCGACGCGCAGTTCTCCAGCACCAGCCCCGGATGCCGGTCCAGGACGCCGTCGATCCAGGCCAGGTGGGCGCGGTTGTGGGCGAGCAGGCCCGCGCCGGCGCTGGTGGCGTCCACGTCGGTGCCCGCGCCCGGGTTGATGTTGTAGTCGAGCTTGAAGTAGCCGACGCCCAGCTCCCCCACCAGCCGGTCCACCACGCCGTCGAGGTGCTCGACGGCGGCGGGGTGGCGCAGGTCCAGGTGGTAGCGGCCGTGCTCGGCCAACCGCTCGCCGCCGCGCTGCAGGAACGCCTCCTTGGGCAGCTCGTCGGCCATCGGGCTGCGCACGCCGATCACCTCCGGCTCCAGCCACAGGCCGGGCGTCATGCCGTGGGCCCGGATGTGCCCGAGCACCTCCTCGACGCCGCCTGGGAACCGGGTCCGGGACGGCCGCCAGGCGCCGACGCTGTCCCACCAGCCGCCGTCCTCGTCGTACCAGCCGGCGTCCACGCAGAAGACCTCGGCGCCGGCGGAGGCGGCGGCCTCGACCAGCGGGAGCAGCCTGGCGGTGGTGGGGTCGCCCCTGAGGGTGTTCATGTAGTCGTTGAAGACGACGGGCAGCGTGTCGCGGTCGGGGTGCGGGCGGCGCAGCGCGCGGCGGTGCGCGGTCAGCGCGGCGACCGCCTCCTCCAGCGGGTCCCGCTCCTCCGGGCCGGCGCCGTTCCCCGCCGCGACGGCCACCGAGACGGGGACCGTGGTGAACGACTCGCCGGGGGCCAGGGTCTGGCTCCACTGGTGGTCGAGGTCGGTGGGTCCGCTCACGGCGACGTACACGCCGTCCTGCCGCGCGCCCGTCTCCCAGCGCCACGCGCCGTTGTGCTCGATCTGCCACACCCACGTCTGGCCGGTGCCCCGGTCCACCAGGCCGCCCATCGGCACGTGCCGGCCGCTCGACCAGGTGCCCGAGCTGGTCAGCGCGAACGCGCCCCGGCCGTGCTGACCGTGGCCCTCCAGTCCCAGGGCCGGGACCACCTCGCCGAGGGGGCGCCGGGTCCAGCGGCTCTCCCCCAGCCACTCGCTGTCGGCGTACAGGACGTCGAGGTCGCCGGCGTGGCGGCCCAGGAAGCCCGCCGCGAACGAGGTGACGGCCAGCAGCAGCACCGGGGCCGTCCCCTGGTTGGTCACCCGGACCTGGGCCTGGCAGGCGGACACGCCCTCGTACGAGCGGAGCGTCAGCTCGGCGGCCAGACCGGAGGCGTCGTCGCGCATCGCGAGCCGCAGCACGTGCCAGCCGCCCTCGCGGGACTGCTCGGCCCCCGCATACCTCAGGCGGCAGCCCACGGCGGTCTCCGACAACCGCTGCGACGCCCGCGCCCGGCCCGCGCCCGGGAGCAGCACCTCCACCAGCGGCTGCGCCGGAGCCCCCGCGGGCCCGGCCGCCCCGCCCGGCGCCAGCCGCCGCAACGCCACCGCCCGGTCGGGGTGGATCTCCACCACCGCCGTCAGGGCGTCATGGCCCCAGCGCAAGGTCTGGATCACGTCAGCGGGCATCACACATCTCCTCGGATACGGTCCATGTGACCGGTCACATCACTCCGTGGCGTAAGTGTGAGCGGTAACACGAACAAAGAGGAACCCTTCTTTGCCGGATTGTTACCACCGCGTTTCCGAGGCCCGCAGCGGCTCCGGACGCGGAGGGGCGGAGGCCGCGGAGGGGTGGAGGCCGCGGAGGGGTGGAGGCCGCGGAGGGGTGGAGGCCGCGGAGGGGTGGAGGGTGCCCGTGGTCGCGGGTCAGGGGCTGCCGGTGGCGCCGGTCAGCGGAGCCGGCGTGGCGGGGCCGTGGACTCGCGGATGATCAGGCGGGGCGGGGTCAGTGTGAGGGTCGGCTGGGGTTGGGCCAGGAGTTCGGCCACCGCGGCGCGGAAGCACGCCTTGCCCAGCCCCGCGAAGTCCATCCGCACCGTCGTCAGCGCCGGCGTCCAGAAGGCCGAGCCGGGGATGTCGTCGAAGCCGACGATGCTCACGTCCCCGGGCACGTCCCTGCCCGCGTCGTACAGGGCCCGGCGGACGCCCTGGGCGATGTCGTCGTTGCCGCACAGCACGGCCGTCACCTCCGGGTCCGCCGCCAGGCGCCGTCCGGCCTGGTAGGCGCCGGCGACGTCCCAGCCGCAGTCGATCACGTCCGGCACCGGCGCGCCCGCCTGCCGCAGCGCGTCGTGCCAGCCGGTGTGCCGCCCGCCGGAGCGGCCCTCCGAGGGGATCGCGACGTGGTGGACGGTACGGTGCCCGAGCCCGAGCAGGTGGCCGGTGGCCTCGGCGGCGGCGCCGCGATCGTCCAGGGCGATGGCGACCCGGCCCGTGTCGGGGGCGGCCGGCTCGGTGGCGGCGACCGCGGGGATGTGCCGGGGCAGCGCCTCCAGCACCGCCGCACCGGACGGGTCGAACGCGATGACCACCACGGCCCCCGCGCTGGGGTCGCTGACGTAGTCGACGGTCTGCTTGACGTCGCCGGGCGCCTCCGACTCGACCACCCGCACCCCCACGGCCATGCCCTCCACCCGGGCCGCCTCCTCGATGCCCTGCAGCGTCGAGGCGTAGCCGTACAGCATGGTGTCGGACATGACGACGGTCACGCCGTGGGCGCGGCCGAGGCCGAGGGCGCGCGCGGCGCGGTTGGGGCGGAACCCGAGCCGGTCGATGGCCGCGAGCACGGCGGCGCGGGTGTCGGCGCTCACCCGGGGCGAGTCGTTGAGGACCCGGGAGACGGTCTGGTGGGACACGCCCGCGGCGGCGGCGACGTCGCGGATGCTGGGGACGGCGCCGCCACGGGAGGCCGCGCGTGCCTCGCGCCGGGGGCTGCTGGTCACGATCACATCGTAGGCCGCCGGGCACCGCGCCGCCGACCATCCCCGCCAGTCACTTTCACCCCTTCCGTCCAGCCAATATCTGAAAGTTCATGACACGGGTGTCAGATGCCGACAGAATGCGGAGTCCATCCAGCCTTACCGCAAAACTGGAGGGAAACCCCATATGCGTAGACCCCTAGGGGTACTCGCCGGCCTCGTCAGCGTCGCGGCCCTGTCCGCGCCCGTGGCCACCGCTCACGCCGAGTCGGCGACCCTGGCCGCCTGCCGACTGACCGTGAACCAGCCCGCCCTCACCGCCGCCGGCCGGATCCAGGCGTCCGCCGCCCGGCTGGAGTGCACCCGTCCCGGGCTGGTCCGCGTCCGCATCCTGCGCGCCGTGCCGGGAGACGACCGGGTCGTCAAGAGCGCCGCCGCGCGGGGCCGGGTCAGCCGCGTCACCGTCGCGATGCCGTGCGTGCCCGGCACCTACTACGCCACGGCCACCGACTATCGCGGCCACGCCGGCAAGTCGAAGGCGGTCAAGCTCACCTGCTCCCCCGGCGCGACGCCGACGCCCACCGCCACCTCCTCGACCAAACCGACCCCGACGCCGACCTCGACCTCGGTGCCGACGACGAGCACCACGCCGTCCCCGAAGCCCACCAGGACGGCCACCCCGACCCCGACCGCCACCAGGACCCCGACCCCCACCTCCACCGCGACGTCCGGCACGGTCGGCACCGCGGACGAGAACGAGGTCGTCCGGCTGACCAACGCCGAGCGGGCCAAGGGCGGCTGCCAGCCGCTCAAGCACGACCCGCAGCTGCGCAAGGCCGCGTTCGGCCACTCGGCCGACATGGCGGAGCAGGACTACTTCAGCCACACCTCCAAGGACGGGCGCAGCTTCATGGACCGCATCCGCGGCGCCGGCTTCACCGGGGGCACGGGCTGGGCGGAGAACATCGCCATGGGCCAGCCGACCCCGGCCTCGGTGGTCCAGGCGTGGATGAACAGCTCCGGTCACAAGGCCAACATCATGAACTGCAAGTACACGCTCATCGGTGTCGGCGCTGCCAAGAACTCCAAGGGCCAGATCTACTGGACCCAGGACTTCGCCGCCCGCTGACCGCCGTGCCCTCCCCTGAGGGACGGTCCTTCCCCGCGCCCGGGCCTGGGCGCGTGAACGCCCCGCGACGGACTCCCGTCGCGGGGCGTTCCCCTGTCACCGTGGCTCCGCCTGGCGTTTGCCCTGGATCGCCGAGGGCAGCATCACCTGCGGAAACGTGAGGGACGGGGGTCTCATGGCGGCAGCTTTCGACGCCTCCGCCTACGGGCGGAGCATCGCCGACATCTACGACGCCACCGCCCGGGACCTGCCGACCGAGGCCGCCGTCGAGCGGCTGTACCGGCTGGCCGGTGGCGGGCCGGTGCTGGAGTTCGGGATCGGCACGGGCCGCATCGCGCTGCCCCTGGCGGCCCGCGGGCTGACAGTGGCCGGGATCGACGGGTCGCCGGAGATGGTCGCGGAGCTGAGACGCAAGCCCGGGGGCGACCACATCCCCGTGGCCGTCGGCGACTTCTCCGCCACCCAGGTCGAGGGCCGGTTCAGCCTGGTGGCCCTCACCACGAACACGATCTTCGCGCTGCCGTCCCAGGACGCGCAGGTGGAGTGCTTCCGCAACGCGGCGGGGCATCTGGAGCCGGGCGGCAGGTTCGTCGTGGAGGCGTGGGTGCCGGACCTGACCGGCTTCGCCGACGGGTCGGCGCTGCGGCTGCTGTCCCTGTCGGAGGAGGCCGTCACGGCCGAGGCGGCCCGCCTGTCGCCCGCCACGCAGATGATGCACACGACCCGCGTCCGCATGACGGCCGAGGGGCTGCGGCTGCTGCCGGCCAACCATCGCTACGCCTGGCCCGCCGAGCTGGACCTGATGGGCCGCCTGGCCGGCATGACGCTGGAGTCGCGCTGGGCGGACTGGGAGGGCACGCCGTTCGGCGACGGCAGCCGGGCGCACGTGTCGGTCTACCGGCTGACCGGGGAGTCGTGATGCGCCTGCCCCGCCCCCGCGGACCTCTGACCGCGGCCCTGTTCGCCCGCCTCGCCGCGCCGCCGGCGGACCAGGACCGTCTCGCCGCCCCGCCGGCGGACCAGGACCGCTTCCGGTGCGCGCTGCCGACGGACCATGATCGCTTTCCCGCCGTCCCGCACCGGCCGGCGGGCGCCGACCTGGCCGACGGCGACCTCCAGCTCGCCCTGTTCGCCTGCTACGAGCTGCACTACCAGGGCTTCGACGGCGTCGATCCGCGCTGGGAGTGGGAGCCGTCCCTGCTCGCCTTCCGGGCCGCCCTCGAACGGCGCTTCGAGCAGGCGCTTGCCGGGGCGGTGCCCCGCCCCGCGGCCGTGCCGCCCGGCGAGGTGCGGGCGGCGCTGGCCGAGCTGACCGCGCCCGGCTCGGGGCCGTCGCTGTCGGCGCACCTGCGGCGCCACGCCGGGCTGGCGCAGTTCAGGGAGTTCGTGGCGCACCGGTCCATCTACCACCTCAAGGAGGCCGACCCGCACACGTGGGTGATCCCGCGGCTGCGCGGCGGCCCCAAGGCGGCGCTGGTGGAGATCCAGGCCGACGAGTACGGCGGCGGCCGGAAGGAGCGCATGCACGCGGAGCTCTTCCGGGCCACCATGCGCGGTCTCGGCCTGGACGACTCCTACGGCGCCTTCCTCGGCAGGGTGCCGGGCGTCACGCTGGCGGTGTCCAACGCGATGTCGCTGTTCGGCCTGCACCGCAGGCTGCGGGGCGCGGCGGCCGGTCACCTGGCGGCGCTGGAGATGACGTCCTCGCTGCCCAACCGGCACTACGCCGACGGTCTGCGGCGGCTCGGCGGGGACGCCACGGCCGCCCGGTTCTACGACGAGCACGTGCAGGCGGACGCCGTTCACGAGCAGATCGCCGCGCACGACCTGTGCGCGGGACTGGCGGCGCAGGACCCGGCGCTGTCCGGGGACATCCTGTTCGGCGCGGCCTGCGCGCTGGAGCTGGAGCGGCTGTGGGCGGAGCACGTCATGGCGTGCTGGCGGGACGGGGCGTCGTCCCTGGACCCGCCCGTACCCCACGAACAGAGCACGGACAGCGCGGGGAGCGCGGTGGCGAGCACCGCATGACGCGCCCGACCGGCACGATCGGCCCGGCGTCGCGGCCGGCGCTCGACTACGTGCTCCCCCTGCGATGGGACGACGACTCCGGCCTGGACGAGCTGACCGGCTACCTGCGTGAGCTGTCGCGGCACGCGCGGGTGATCGTGGTGGACGGCAGCCGGGACGAGCTGTTCGAGCGGCACGCGGAGCGCTGGCGCGGGCTGGTGACGCACGTGCGCCCCGATCCCGGCCTGCGGTTCGCCAACGGCAAGGTGAACGGCGTGACGACGGGCCTGCGGCTGGCCCGCGCCCCGCACGTGGTGATCGCCGACGACGACGTCCGCTATGACGCCTCGGCGCTGGCCGGGATGGACGCCCTGCTCGCCGGGGCCGACCTGGTCAGGCCGCAGAATCACTTCGACCCGCTCCCCTGGCACGCCCGCTGGGACACCGCCCGGACGCTGCTGAACCGGGCCGTCGGCGCGGACTACCCGGGCACGTTCGGGCTGCGGCGGTCCTTCTTCTTCGAGATGGGCGGCTACGACGGCGACGTGCTGTTCGAGAACCTGGAGCTGATCCGCACCGTCCGCGCCCACGGCGGGGTGGAGTACCACGCCCCCGGCCTGTACGTGCGCCGCCTGCCGCCGGACGCCTCCCGGTTCTGGTCCCAGCGCGTCCGGCAGGCGTACGACGACCTGGCGCAGCCCGCACGGCTGGCGGTGTTCCTGTCGGTGCTGCCGGCGGTGGCCGCCGGGCTGGCCCGGCGGCGGTTCGGCACGCTGGCCGTGGCGGCCGGGCTGGTGGTGGGCCTGGCGGAGGTGGGCCGGCACAGGGCCGGTGGCCGCCGGGTGTTCCCGTGGAGCGCGTCCCTGTTCGCCCCGGTGTGGGTGCTGGAGCGGGCCACCTGTGCCTGGCTCGCGGTGGCGTCCGCGCTGGGCGGTGGAGTGCCGTACGCGGGACACCGGCTGAGGTGCGCGGCGCACAGCGTGCGATGGCTGCGGTCGCGGCCGGGCCGCCGGCCGGAGGACCTCTCCCCCGGCCGGGGCGACTACGCGGACGTCACCTGGTGAGCACGCGGCGGCGCGCCAGCAGGAAGCCGAGCGCGATCATGCCGACGCCGAGGATGAAGTGCAGCCAGTCGTCGGCCGTGTTCAGCGGGACGAAGTTGGCGGCGCTGTCCTTGGCGATGAGCAGCCCGTAGATCCACAGCAGCAGGTAGATGACGCCGCCGCCGATCAGGTAGCCCCGCGCGCCGTTCCAGGTGCGGGAGAGCAGGATGCCGGCGACGCCGAAGAGCAGGTGGACGATGTTGTGCAGGATCGACACCTGGAACACACCCAGCAGCATCGCGCCTGAGTGGTGGCTGGCGAATGTCATCTCGCTGTAGTTCGTGGTGATGCCCGGGATGAAGCCGAGCACGCCGACCAGCAGGAACACCGCACCCACGATGAGGGCGGCGCGCTGGACCGGTGTGCGGTCCGCTTTGGTACTCGGGGTGTTCATGAAGAGCCTCCCGGAATGGGCGTGGCACTGTCACCGTCCGGCTACCCTCCAGCGTCGCGCTCAGTCACCACGGCCCGGACAACCGGGATGGGCACGTCATGTGAGTGCCCCGAGCCGCCGGTCGAGGAGCGCGCGTGACCGACTGCCGACGCGGCCGTGGGGTTGCCTCCGGGGGTCCCGGGTAGGCCGGAGCTCATGCGTCGACAGCGAGGGAGCTCGACCACATGACCTTCAACCCGCTGCGGGAGCGCGGCATCCCGCTGGACAAGCAGGTCCGCAACTGGCGTGAGCTGAACGTCACGCCGATCGACCCCGACCACTCCGATCCCTACACCCGGTGCCGCATCATCACGATGAACGGCATCGAGGTCGAGGCGATCATGTTCAGCCACCAGCTCGCCCGGCACTGCCCGGACCTGGAGCTCAAGCAGCAGCTCGCCCGGGTCCGCTACATCGAGGCCCAGCAGCAGAAGGCGGTGAACTGGCTGCTGCCCGGTCTCGCCTCGGTGCTGGAGACCACGATCGCGTACGAGCAGGTGGCGGTGGACCTGACCGCCTGGGTGGCCCGGATGGAGCCGGACCCGTACCTGCAGCAGGCCTACCAGTTCGGCGTGCTGGAGGACTTCGACCACCTCTACCGGTACGCGAACCTGTACGAGATGATCGAGCACCGCAGGGCGGAGAAGATCGTCGACCAGCTCACCGAGGTCATGCCCGGCCGCCCCACGTACCTGCACCACCGGGACCCGGTCGACAACGTGCGCGAGCCGTACGACAGAAGCTCCACGGCGCCGCTCTCGAAGCTGCACGCGCTGACCATCATGTCGGCCGAGCAGCAGACCATGAACTTCTACATGAACGTCGGCCCCACCTACATGGAGCCGATCGCCCGCCGGCTCTACCAGGAGATCGGGCTGATCGAGGAGGAGCACGTCACCCACTACGAGTCGCTGGTCGACCCGGGCGAGAGCTGGTGGGAGATGCTGCTCAACCACGAGTACAACGAGTGCTACCTGTACCACTCGTTCATGGAGACCGAGTCGGACCCGAAGGTGAAGGCCATCTGGGAGCTCCACCTCAACATGGAGCTGGAGCACCTGCGCCTGGCCGCGGAGCTGTTCAAGCGGCACGACGGCCGGGATCCCGAGGAGGTCGTGGCGCCGGCCCTGCCCGCGCCGGTCACGTTCGAGCCGAACAAGTCGTACCTGCGTGAGCTGATCGCCACGCAGATCGACTACACCACGCTCGGCACCGGGTACGTCCAGGACGCCCACGAGCGGTTCGAGAAGATGCAGGAGGCCGTGATGGGTGGCGAGAAGCCGCCGTCGGAGGAGGTCATCCAGGAGAACACCGACAAGTCGGGCCGCGAGTACCGGCTGGAGACCGAGGGCCCGCACCCGGTGGGCAGCCTGCGCGCCGACCGCTGAGCCACCCGGCCCGCCCGTTCCTGTCTGAGGCCTATCCCGGCTGGAACGGGCGCCGGAAGGGCGTCGTCAGTGGCGGGTGGGCTCCGCGGAGCCCGGCGAGGAGGTCACGCGGCCCACGGCGGCGTCGATGCGGACGGCCGGGACGCCCTCCAGCAGCGGGATCGGCGGTTCGTACTCGTCGTCGTCCGGGATCCGCCACTCGTGGACCGGCGCCAGGCCCGGACCGATGAGCTCGAACCCCTCGGCCAGCCGCAGCACCTCCTCCCGCGTGCGGAACACCGACTGCGCCGGGGTGCCGGCCGTCGCGGTGCTGAGCTGGGCGACGGCCTCCGGGGCGCTGTCGGCCATGGCGTGGGTGAGGATCAGGTGGCTGCCCGGCGCCATCCACGTGCGGAAGTCGGCGATGATCCCGGCGGGGTCCTCGCTGTCGAGGATGAAGTGCAGGATGCCGACCATGAGCACGCCGACCGGCTGCGAGAAGTCGATCAGGCGGGTGACGCGCGGGTCGCCGAGGATGGCGCCGGGCTCGCGCAGGTCGGCCTGGACGGCCTCCACGCCGGGCGAGCTGGCCAGCAGCACCTCGCTGTGGAGCCGTACGACCGGGTCGTAGTCGACGTAGACGACCCGGCAGTCGGGCACGATCTCGCGGGCGACCTCGTGGACGCTGGGCGAGGTGGGGATGCCGGTGCCGAGGTCGAGGAACTGCCGCACGCCCCGCCGGGCCAGATGGCGTACGGCGCGGACGAGGAAGAGCCGGTTGGCCCGGGCGACCTGGCGCGTCTCGGGGGCGACGGCCAGCAGCTTGTCGGCGAAGGCGCGGTCCACCGCGAGGTGGTCCTTGCCGCCGAGCAGGTAGTCGTAGACGCGGGCGACACTCGGGACGCGGGGGTCGACACCGGGCGGCACACGCTCCAGCTTGCTCACGGGGGCGCCTCCTTCGATCCGAATGCCGTACGGGTCGCGTCCGGACGCCATCCTACTGCGGCCCGCCGACAGGAAGATCGTTTCTCTGGATCCCCGCCGTAATCGGCGCAAAGAGCACACAACGCGACGGATTCTCCCCATACACGCCAGAACCCGACGAAATCAGCAGCCAGTCCCTCTGCGCGAAGCGGGCGGGCGGTCAGGCGCGGATGCGGACGACGGCGAGGGGGCAGGGCGCGTGGTGCAGCATGCCCTGGCTCACCGAGCCGAGCACCATGCCCGTGAACGTGCCGTACCCGTGGGAGCCCACGACCAGCAGATCGGCCCCGGCGGCGGCCTGCCGGAGCACGGCGACCGGATGCCCGTGGACGACCTCCTCGACCACCGCCACCTCCGGGAAGCGCTCCCGGCGGGCGGCGAGGGCCTCCTTCAGCGCGGCCGACTCGTCCCGCTCGCTCTCCTCGTCGGCCGGGTCGAAGCCGCCGGCCCGCGGCCAGACCCAGGCGTGGACGGCCCGCAGCCTCGCCCCGTGCAGCCGCGCCTCGGCGAAGGCGACGTCGAGCACCCGGGCGGTCGCGAATGACCCGTCCACGCCCACCACCACCTCGCCGCGAGGCGTCGCCGGCAGGTCGCGGACCACGACCACGTCGCAGGGGGCGCGCCCGGCGACGCCGTACGCCACGGACCCCAGGAGCATGCCGCGCACGCCGCCGAGGCCGTGGCCGCCGATGACCAGCAGCTCGGCGCCGGCCGCCGCCTCCACCAGGGCGGCGCGGGGGTCGCCGGGCAGCAGCTCGGTCTCGACGGCGACCTTCGGCTGCTCGCGCCGGGCGCGCTCCCCGGCCGCGGCCAGCACGGTCCGGCCGCCCTCGTGCATCCACCGGGCCACCTCGGCGTACCGGCCGGGGCGGGGCTCGCACGCCCACGACGGCAGGACGTGGACGACCTTCAGCGGCACCTCCCGCAGGGCCGCCTCGGCGGCCGCCCAGCCGGTGGCCTCCAGCCCCGCCCGTGATCCGTCCACACCAGCGATGATCATGGTTCCCCCCTCAGGGCCCTCCCCCGGCCCGCGCTCGGGGTCCTTCCCGCCCGCGCCGGCCGCCACGCGAAGGGAACGCGCGCAGAGGCGGACGCGACACGCGGAGGGGGCGAAAGTGTCAGTAAAGACAGGTGGCCACGATCAGGGACCTTCTGCCCTACCGGAAGCCGGAGCCGCCGGTTAGCGTCGGAGCCATGATTCGTGTGTTCCTCGTCGATGATCATGAGGTGGTCCGGCGGGGCGTGGCCGCCCTGCTGGAGTCCGAAGACGACATCGAGGTGATCGGCGAGGCCGGCACAGCCGAGTCGGCGATCGCCCGCATCCCCGCCCTCAAGCCGGACGTGGCCGTGCTGGACGTGCGCCTGCCCGACGGCAGCGGGGTTGACGTGTGCCGGGAGGTGCGCTCCCGGCTGCCGGGGCTGGCGTGCCTGATGCTCACCTCGTACGCCGACGACGACGCGCTGTTCGACGCGGTCATGGCCGGCGCGTCCGGCTACGTGCTCAAGCAGATCCACGGCTCCGACCTGGTCGGCGCGGTGCGCACGGTGGCCTCCGGGCAGTCGCTGCTCGACCCCCAGACGACCGCGACGATGCTCCGGCGGCTGCGCGACCAGGCCACCCGCCAGGACCCGCTGGCCACGCTCTCGGACCAGGAGCGCCACATCCTCGACCTCATCGGCGAGGGCCTGACCAACCGGCAGATCGGCGAGCGGCTCTTCCTCGCCGAGAAGACCGTCAAGAACTACGTGTCCAACCTGCTGGCCAAGCTCAACATGCAGCGCCGCACCCAGGCCGCCGCGCTCGCCGCCCGCCTGCGGGCCGGCAGGCGCGACTGACCCCCGCAGGCCGGCCCAGACCGGCGTCGGTCGGCGCCGATCGGCGCCGAGGAAGGGACCTTCGACCCTAAAAGAGGCGGCTCCCGCGACTGACTCTGGAGTCATGCAGACCTTCGACACGTCCGGACTGCGGGTGCTCACACGCGAGGAGTGCCTGTGCCTGCTGTCCCGCGCACTGATCGGGCGGATCGTGTTCACCGACCGCGCCCTTCCCGCGGTGCAGCCGGTCACGTTCCGCCTCGACGGGGAGAGGGTGGTGATCCGCACCAGCCCGGGCTCGAAGCTGGCCGCCGCCACGCGGCACACCGTGGTGGCCTTCGAGGCCGACGACTTCGACGTGGACCGGCGTACGGGATGGTCGGTGACCGCCGTGGGGCACGCCCGGGCCGTGCAGGACCCGGACGAGATCGAGCGGCTCTCGGAGCTGCGGCTGACCTCCTGGGCGCCGGGTGAGCGCAACCACTACATCGTGGTGGAGGTGGAGCAGGTGACGGGCCGTCAGATCACCCGTGACGAGGAGGTCGCCGGCCCGCAGGTCATACGGGGACGCTCCAACGGAGCCGGGCGCCGCCGCCCTCCGGAGAACTGACCTCGAAGACGCCGCCCAGGCCGGCGGCGCGTTCCTCCATGTTGCGCAGGCCGCTGCGCCGCCCGCCGTCCGCGATCCCCACCCCGTTGTCGGTGACCCTGAGCGTCAGCCGGTCGTCCGCCACCTCCACCGCCACGTCCGCCCGGGACGCCTTGGCGTGGCGCACCACGTTGGACAGCGCCTCGCGCAGCACGGCCAGCAGATGGTCGGCGACCTCGTCGGGCACGCGATGGTCGAGCTGACCCTCCATCCGCAGGCCCGGCATGAAGCCGAGATGGCCGCGCGCCGACTCCACCAGATCGACCACGCGGGCGCGCAGGCTCGGGGCGGCCACGTCGGGAACGTTCTGCAGCGCGAAGATGGTCGAGCGGATCTGCCGGATCGTCTCGTCCAGCTCGTCGATGGCGTGCTGGAGCCGCCCCGACGCCTCGGGGCGGTCCACCAGGCGCACGGTGCTCATCAGCGTCATGGCGATGGCGAACAGCCGCTGGATGACCACGTCGTGCAGGTCCTTGGCGATGCGGTCGCGATCCTCCAGCAGCGCCAGGCGCTCGGCGTCGCGGCGCGTCTCGGCCAGCTCCAGCGCGATCGCGGCCTGCCCGCCGAACGCCTCCAGCATGCGCAGCTCGGAGGCGCTGAACGGCAGCCGCCCGGACCGCTTGGCCAGGGCGAGCACGCCGCGCACGGCCTGCCCCGCGCCCAACGGCATGAGCAGCTCGGGGCCAAAGCCCAGCGCGCGCAGCGGCGACTCGTCGTCGAGCAGGTCGCCCGCGGTGACCGCGCGGCCGCTGGTGAACACCTCTCCGGCGGCGGTGGCGGTCAGCTCGAAGCTCAGCTCCGCCGCGCCGTCCGGCAGGTCGCCCTCGACGAACTCGGGCCGCAGCGTGCGGGCGTCGTCGTTGGGCAGCAGGATCTGCACCAGGTCGGCGTCGGTCATCTGCCGGGCCCGCGCGGCCATCATGGCGAGCACCCTGCGCGGGTCCGCCCCCGACAGGAGGCTCGTGGTGACCTCGGACGACGCCTCCAGCCACGTCTCGCGCCGCCGCGACTCCTCGTACAGGCGGGCGTTCTCGATGGCGACGCCGGCGGCGGTGGCCAGCGCGATGACGATGGCCTCGTCCTCCTCGTCGAAGTCGCCGCCGCCGCGCTTCTCGGTCAGGTAGAGGTTGCCGAACACCTCGTCGCGGACCCGCACGGGCACGCCGAGGAACGTGCCCATCGGCGGATGGCCCGGCGGGAACCCGTAGGACTCGGGGTGGTCGGAGATGCGGCCGAGCCGCAGCGGCCTGGCGTCCTTGATGAGCAGGCCCAGCAGGCCGAGGCCGTGGGGCCAGTGCTCGATCCGGGCGATCTCCTCCTCGGTCAGCCCCACGGGGATGAACTGGAGCAGCGTGCTCTCCTCGCCGACGACCCCGAGCGCGCCGTAGCTGGCGTCGACCAGGTTGGTGGCGGTCTCGACGATGCGCCGCAGCACGGTCTCCAGGTCGAGGTCGCTGCCGACGGACACGACGGCCTCGAGCAGGGCGTGGACGCGGTCGCGGGTGCTCAGCACCGCGTCGAGCCGCACCTGGAGCTCGGCGAGGAGCTCGTCCAGGCGCATGTTCGGCATCAGCGGCCGGTGCTCCTCGCGCGTCATACGATCAGTTTCGCACCCCGGCGCGCGAACGCCCACTACCGGGGCGGGCCGGTCCGGCCCTCACTGCAGCATCTCGGGCAGCGACCGGCGGACGCTCTCCTTGTCGTCGAACGTGATGCCGAGCCGCATGATCATCTGCGGGTACTCGTCGGAGCACAGCTCGTGCCTCAGGAACTCGCGCAGGTGGTACGCCTCCAGCGCCTGCGTGTGGAAGGCCGCGCTGACGCCGTGCGCGCAGGCGTGCAGCAGCACCCGCTGCAGGGCCTGCCCGGCCGCGATCCACTGCTCGCGGGTGTCGCCCGTCGTGGTGAGCAGCGCCACCTGGCCGACGGAGCTGGAGCGGCTGAGATCGGCCTGGCTGCCCCACTCGTGCCGCCAGGCGTAGTCGCGCTGCGGGAAGTCGGGGTCCGTGGGCGGCGCCGTGCGCGGGTAGCCCTCGGCGGGCACGCCGTCCCTGCGGGAGCTGCCCGGCGGGCGGGCCCAGCGGATGACCTCCAGGGTGAGGACGCGGTCCTGCGCGTGCGCGCCCTGCGCCGCCTGGGTGAGGGCGGCGAGGATGGCCACCGCGACCGGAGCGCGGACCGGAGTGAGCTTGGCCCCCTCGTCCCGCGCCTCCCGGACCAGGCCCTCCACCAGCCGCTCGGGCACCGGCAGGTCGGTGAACCCGGCCCGGTGGGTGCGCCGCCGCTCGATCTGCCGCCCCATCGCGCGCACGCGCTCGTCGGGCTCGGCCGGCTCGCCCAGGGTGATCGTGGCGATCAGCGAGGGGCGGTCGGGGTCCGGCAGGACGCGTACGACGGGCTCGACGCCCTCGCAGCGCAGCGCCGTACGGATGGTGAACAGGGCGGCGCCGCAGCTGATGAGCAGCTCGCGGCCGGAAGGATCGCCCAGGCGCAGCTTGCGGTCCACGTCGGCGCGCAGGCTGATCTCGTTCCCGGAGACGGCGAAGCTCCAGGGCTGGGTGTTGTGCACGGACGGCGCCCAGCGGGCCGCTTCGAGGGCTCCCTGGATGGCGCGCTCCCTGTGTTCTGCCGTACTGATGATCATGGCGATACCTCCCGCTGGTGATGAGACCAGCGCATCACGGGACGGGACCCGCGGGGCAGGGCCGAAGGTCCCGGAGGCGGGGGCCGTGCGCCCCCGCCTCCGCGGCCGGCCGGACCGGCGCTGAGCGGCGCCCGTGCCTACCCGGCCTCCGGCTCGGACCCGGCGGGCACGTACTGGAGCAGGACCGTGCGGCCGTCGAGCGTGCGCGTCCCGGTCAGGCGCAGGCCGGCCCGCTCCTTCCGCAGGGGGAGCAGCGGCCGGGCGCCGCCGAGCACGACCGGGTGCACCACGACGTGGTACTCGTCGATCAGGCCCAGCCGCGCCAGCTCGCCCGGCAGCCCCGAACCTCCGAGGAGCAGCAGGTCCTTGCCGGGCTGCCGCTTGAGCGCGGTGACCTCCTCGGCGAGGTTCGCGCTGACGATCCGGGTGTTCCAGCCGGCCTTGTCCAGCGTGGTGGAGAAGACGACCTTCGGCATGGCCCGCCAGAGCGGGGCGAACTTCAGGTCGTGCTCGTCGTCGGAGTGCTGCTCGGCGTCGGGCCAGTAGCCGGACATGACCTCCCACACCCCGCGCCCGTACAGGAAGGTGTCGACGCGGGCGGTCAGCTCGTCGGAGAAGCCGAACAGCTCCGGCCCCACGGCCGGCCAGTCGAACTCGCCGTCGGGGCCGTCGATGTGGCCGTCGAGCGAGGTGTGGACGAAGTAGAGGATCTTCCGCATGGCGCAGGCTCCTTGATGCCGGTGTGGTCGCCGTCCGGGTGTGTCACCCTGCCGGCCTTTCACCGCTTGGTCGGAGCCGTCCGCGGGTTCTTGGCATGCCCGCGACCCTGTTTCCAAGATTTTTCTCGTACGCCGCCGCGGCCGGTCAGAGGAGCGGCGGCACGATGAGGACGTCCTCCTGGTCGTGCTCCACCTCGCAGACGACGTCCACCACGCCCTCGACGCCGCGGATGGTCTCCGCCAGCGCGATGGCCTGCGACCTGCGCCGGCACCTGCCGCGGACGGTGACCACGCCGTCCTCGATCTCGATCGCGTACGCCGCCAGGTCCGGCACCTGGTCCCTGATGCCGGCCAGCAGCTCGTCCGCCGGGCGGGTGAAGACGCGCAGCACGTCGCGCTGGTGCAGGGTGCCGACGACGCGCCCGCTGACCGGGTCGATCACGGGGAGCTGCTTGACGCGCCGGTCGCGCATCAGCCGCGCCGCGTCGCGCAGGGGCATGCCGGGGGTGACGGTGATCGCCGGAGAGCTCATGAGCTGGGCCGCCGTGACCCCGGCCGCCTTGTGGTGATCGCGGTGCTGCCTGCGCGACTCGAACATCGAGACGCTGTGCCGCAGCGGGTCGCTCTCCTTCAGCAGCAGGTCGTCCTCCGACACCACGCCCACGGGCCGCCGGTCGGCGTCGATCACGGTGACCGCCCCGACAGCGAACCGCTTCATCGCGCCGATGATCTCGCTGAACGACGCGTCCTCCAGGACGGCGATGGCCACGCGGCCCATGACGTCCTTGACTTCCATTGCCATGGTGTCCACCTCTCTTCCTCCTCCCACGCTCCTCCCCTCCCCCGCCGCCGGGCAGCGGCGAACGTCCCGCCGCACCGGACCGAAGGTCCCCGGCGCCCCGGCCCGGCGGGCGGCGGATGTCTCAGGCGCCGGGTGGCGGGGTACCGTCCCCGGCACGGCCGCCGCGCGGACGGCGACGGGCGCCGGCTCGCGTGGTGACCGACAGGGAGGACGGCCATGACCGGCGATCTCGGACGCCGCATCATCTACTACCGCGAGCAGCGCGGGCTGACGCGCGAGCAGCTCGCCGAGCGCGCCGGGATGGCGCCCGGCTACGTCGAGTACGTCGAGCAGCATCCCGACACGATCGGCACCGGCGCGCTGACCCGGCTGGCCGGGGCCCTGGGCGTCACCTCCGGCGACCTGCTGGGCGGCGGCGCGGACCGGCCGCCGGGCCCTGGCCCCGCCCAGGCGTCACCCACGCTGGAGAAGCTCGGCCGCGAGGAGTGCGTGCGCCTGATCTCGCCGGGCGGCATCGGCCGGGTGGCCTTCAGCGGTCCGGAGGGGCCGGCCGTGATGCCGGTCAACTATCGCCTGCTGGAGGGCGCCGTCCTGTTCCGCACGGCCCACGGCGGCCCGATGGACCGGGCGGTGCGCACGGGTGTGAAGGGGGTGGAGGTCAAGATCGGGTTCGAGGTGGACCAGATCGACGAGGCGCGGCGCGAGGGCTGGAGCGTGCTGGTGCAGGGCCCCGCCCACCTGGTCACGGAGGAGGAGCTGCCCGGGGTCACGGGGGCGGGGGTCACGCCGTGGGCGGGCGGCGAGCGCGAGCTCTACATCCGCATCGTCCCGCACCAGGTCACGGGCCGCCGCATCCACGGCCTCTGAACCCTCCCCGCGTCCAGCGGGCGCTCCCCTGTGGGCACCTCGCACGTAGGACAATCGAAACTCTCGACCGCGGCCGCCGGATCGGCAAGATCACTCATGTCGCAGAACCCACCGCCCGCGCTGTGGTGAGAACACGGTTGTGTGATGCTGCCGCACGAAATCACTCGAGGAATCGTATGGCCGGATCCCTAGCGTGCGGCGGCCAGCCATCGGCTGACAGCGGCCATCGCTGTCCCCTCACTGTCGGCGTCGATGCGGGCGGCGAGGTCGGCGATCGTGACCTGGCGTAGGGCGTCTGCCCATGCATCCTCGGCCGCGGCCATGGCGCGGGCGATCGCGCACGGCCGCTCGCATCGCTCGGCCGGGAGTGCGAGGGGGCCTCGCTGCCGGATTTCAGTGCACCGGTAGGCGGGCTCCTCGCCGTCGATGGCCCGCACCACCTCCAGCGCCGAGATCTGGGCGGCGGGCCGAGTCAGCTCATATCCGCCTACCTGGCCGGCCGTGGAGTGCACGATGCCGGCGCGCGAGAGCGCCTGCAGGTGCTTGGCCAGGTAAGCGGGAGGGGTGCCGTGCAGTTCGGCGAGCCGGGCCGCGGGGACGGGTTCGCGGCTCTGGCCGAGGGTGACGCAGCTGTGCAGCGCCCACTCCACCCCGTTGGACAGCTTCATAACCGCCAGCGTACCCAACTCGGACATCGTTTGTCCGAGTTGTGATAGAACTCGGATAGAAACTGTCCGAGATCATTGGAGTGTCATGACGTCGATCGCTTCGCCACCTGGCAAGCAGGTACTCGGGCTGGCAGGACTGGCTATGTTCGTGGCGGCGGCCAACCTGCGGCCGGCGATCGCCGCGGTCTCGCCGCTGGTGGACCGCATCCGCGCCGACCTGGATCTGACCGCGACCGGGGTGGCCCTGCTGACGACCGTTCCCACGCTGGCCATGGGGTTGTGCGCGCCTCTGGCCGCCGTGGCGGGCCGCCGGTTCGGGCTCCATCGCGGGGTGCTGCTCGGCATGATCGTCATTGCCGTGGCCACCGCCGCCCGCCTCGTCGGCGGATCCACCTGGCTGCAACTGAGCTGCGCGGCGGTCGTCGGCGCCGGGATCGCCATCGCCCAGACGCTGCTGCCCGCTGTCGTCAAGAGCCGCTTCGCCGACCGGGCGGGCCTGGCAACCGGCGTCTACACCGCAGGGCTCGGCGCGGGCGGCGCAGTCGCGGCCGGAGTCAGTGCGCCGCTGGCCGACTTCCTCGGCTCCTGGCCTGGGGCGCTGGCCTCCTGGTCGGTGCTCGCGTTGGCCGGGGTGGTGGCGTGGACGGCGTCCCGGCGCTCCCTGGCCCTGGACCGGGCGGCCGCCCCCGCGGGCCCGCTCACCACGGGGCTGCCCTGGCGTAGTGGTGTGGCCTGGCGGGTGACCGCGCTGTCGGCGGCCAACTCCGCCCTGTACTACTGCGAGCTGGCCTGGGTGGTGCCACTGCTCCAGGAGAACGGGCTCGGTGCCGGGGCCGGAATGCTGCTCACCGTGATGATCTGCATCCAGGTGGTGGCGATGCTGGCTGTACCGGCATTGCTCGGCGAACGGCGCGACCTGCGTGTGGGGCTCGCGCTGACGGCGGCGCTGACGGCACTCGGTTTCACCGGCCTGGCCCTTGCGCCCGCCACGGCGACGTGGCTGTGGATCCTCGCCTTGGGCGTCGGGCACGGTGGCCTGTTCACCCTGGTACTGACTGTGCCGGTAGCGGTCAGCCGCGACTCCGCTGATGCGGGCAGGCTCAGCGCGATGGCCTTCTTCGTCGGGTACGGCTGCGCCGCATTGGCTCCCATGCTCGTGGGCATCCTGCGCGACGCCATGGCGGATTTCCGCCTCGCCTTCGTGCTCCTGGCCGCGGCGGCCGCACTGACCATCGTGCCCATCACACGGCTCCGAACAGGGGTGGCGCATTCGTGACTCGGCTCGACCCTACTGAGATCATCGCCCTGTACCGCCGCTGCCATGCCGGCCGACCCTGGCCGCCTGGCGGAAGCCCTGCGACAGTCCTCCTTCAACGCATGGATCGAACGCGACCACGAAGCGCTGCCAGTTTACCTTCATAGCCGGGATTGTGGCCGTAGTTCCGGCCATGAAGGTATTCAACGCAGGTGCCGCCCCGAGGAGGGGCGTACGGGCTAGCCCCTGTCCGCGGTCACGGCCGGGGTGGGAGGACCGGCTCCAGGCGGAACATCCCAGTGATGACCTCCCCGGGAGCGTCCGAGACGTCGGTGCGGCCGGCGACGGCGTTCAGCACGTCCCTGGTCGTGATCAGGCCGACGAGGCCGCGCGCGGACACCACCGGCACCGCGTCGCAGCCCGCGTCCACCATGAGGCCGGCGATCCGCCGCAGCGTGTCGCCCGGGCCGACCCGGGGCCGGGGCTCGCGTCCCAGCATCGAGCCGACCTGGCGCACGGACTGTTCGGACGGCCCGCCGGACCAGGAGGCGGCCAGGTGCTCGCGCGACAGGATGCCGAGCACGTGCCGCCCGTCCACGATCGGCAGGTGGTGCACGCCGGCCCGGCGCATCAACTCCCAGGCCATCAGGGGCGACTCGTCGGGCGTGATGGTGACGAGCACGCGGCTCATCACCTGCTCGGCCGTGAGGGACGCGATGTCCCGGTCGGTGGTCATGTCCGTTCCCTCCATGTCCGCTCCTTGCGCGGCCGTACCACCGCGACGGGGCATGCCACGTGGTGCAGCACGCCGTGGCTGACGGACCCGAGCACGGCGGAGACGAACCCGCCCAGCCCGCGCGAGCCGATCACCACGAGGTCGGCGGTGAGCGCCGCCTTCATCAGGGCCGACACCGGGTGCTCGCACACCTGGTCGTCGACGATCCGTATGTCGGGGTTCTTCTCCCGCCAGGGCACGACCCGCTCGGCGGCCATGCGCACCTCCTGCTGGTACGCGTCCTGGATCAGGCCCCCGTACCCGGTGGCGTACGGGGAGTAGACCGGCATCTGCCAGGCGTAGAGCACGTGCAGTTGGGCGTTGCGCGCGCGGGCCTGCTCGACGGCGTACTCCATGGCGGCCTGCGAGTGCTCCGACCCGTCGTAGCCCACCACGACCTGGCCGTGCTGGACGACGGCGGTGCGGCGCACGACCACGACCGGGCAGGCGGCGTGGCCGGCGACGGCCATGCTCACGGAGCCGAGCACCATCCCGGCGAACCCGCCGAGGCCCCGGCTGCCCAGCACCATGCTCTCCGCCAGGATCGACTCGCCGACGAGGGCGTCGATCACGCCGCCGCTCAGCATGCCGCTGCTCACGTCGGCGTCCGGCGCGAGGGCCCGCGCCCGGTCGGCGGCGGTCTCCAGCATCGCGGAGCAGTACTCCGTGCTGCCCGCGGGCGGCCCCCACTGCTCGCAGACGTGTACGACGCGGAGCGCGAGCCCGCGGCGCCGCGCGTCGACGGCGGCCCATTCCACCGCCGCCGTCGACGGCGCGGACCCGTCCACGCCGACCACGATCCGTCCGGCCATAGCCCATCGCCTCCCGTCGGGACTCTCACCTCCAGCCTGGTCGCGGCCGGGGGAAAGCGCCCGGGGAAGAAGTCACCGATGCGAGGGTCATTGGTCCCATGCGGTCAGCCGGCCCAGCCGCGGCGCGCCGGGCGCGTCCCCGCGACGTCGTCGCGGGAGCGGTAGACGATGTGCGGCCGCGTCAGGTAGCCGACCGGCGCGGTGAGCATGTGCACCAGCCGGGTGAACGGCCAGATGGCTCACGCCCGAGCGCAGCCAGATCCGGACGGCTGACACCGCGTCTTCGTACTCCATGCGCACTCGGTTAGTTCCGACACAGGGAGTTCAACGGCGCGAGGAACCATGTCCGCCTGCTGGTCAACTACCCACCCAAGGTGGCGCTGTCCAGACTGGTCAACAGCCTCAAGTGAATGTCTTCCCGGCAAATGGGACAGAGTCCCCCGGACTGGCCGCCCATCACTACAGGGCCAACACGCTGTGGCCGGGCCCATACCTCGCCGGAAGCGTCGGCGAGGCTGCGATCAACGTCCTGCGCCAGTACATCGAGCAGCACGATGTCGGAGGACAGTGTGGTCAAGCTTCGAGGCGTGGGCTCGGAGGTACGGGCGTCAGTCGGTGGTGATGCGGCGGCCCGTCACGCGCGACGGCGTGATCCGCAGGTACTGCCGGCGATCGCCGCCCGCCCACGGCTGGACGCCCGTCGCGGCCACCGCCGCCTCCTCCTCGTCCGTGACGTGGTGCAGCGAGCCCTGCACGAGCACGCTCCACCCGCCGCCGGTCAGCTCCTCGACGCTGTCCACCTCGAAGGCGACCTTGTACTCGACGCCCTTCATGCCGGTGCGCAGGTCGGCGTCCGTCGTGCCGCCGGGGGTCGTGCGGAAGACGATCGCGCCGACGTCGGACAGGCGGTAGTTCACCGGCAGCACCGTCAGGCCGTAGCGGCCCTCGAAGGCGATGCGGCCCACCCCGCCCGGCGAGATGAGGCGCAGGCACTCCTTCTCGTCCAGCTCCACCAGGTCCGCGTCCGGCGCCGCGGCGCCCGCGCCGGCCGGCGCCTCGTCCAGCAGCTCACGCACGGTCGCGTCCAGCGCCGCGGCCAGCTTGGCGGCCGTCTCGCGCGCGGCCGCGCCGGACTGCTCCTCCAGGTAGCCGATGTACGCGGCCTCCACGCCCGCCCTTGTGGCCAGCTCCTCGCGGGTCAGGCCCAGCGACTCACGCCGCTCTGCGATCCGGCGTCCGAGGCTCCCGAGATCCGACATGTAGCTCTCCATCTCCACGGCCTGATGTCTTCCCTCGGCTCACGGTAACGGGCCGATGCTCCGGATCGTGGTCATGACGACGCCCTGGTGACCTTCGTCCCCGATACCGGTGACCTCCGTCCCACCTGCGCCGCGTTTGCCGCCTTTGCCGCCTTGCCGCCCGCGCCGCGGCGGGCGCGTCGCCGCGCCCGCCGCACCCTTCCGGCGTGCCCGGTCAGTGCCCCATCACCGGACGTGTGCCCGCGGCCCGGACGGGCAGGTGCTCGCGGATCAGCATGTAGCTCGCCACCAGTACCCAGATCGCCACGAGTATGGTCGGAACGAGCGACATCAGGGGCGCGTCCGGGGCGAGCGCCCTCGCCGTGCTGCCCACACCGAGCGCGGTCAGCAGCTTGATCGCCGCCACGACGATCGCGAACCAGGCCATCCACATCGGCAGCACATGCGTGCGCATGATCGCGGCGGCCGTCACCGCGAACGTCGCCGCCAGCGCGATGCCGCTGATCATGCTCATCACGGTCAGCGCGGTGTACGGGCCGGCCGCCAGGGCCAGCAGGGCACCGCGGTGCGTGGTGATGGCGTACGTGAGCCCGGCGAACAGCGACACTCCGAGGAACATGACCGTGGAGACGAGCACGTACCCCGCCAGGACCAGCGTCGGCGTGTCACTCGCGTCGTCGGCCCGGCGGAACGCCGTGGACAGCGCCACGCCGAACCACAGGAACAGCATCGTGGCGATCGCGTACAGCACCGACGCCGCCAGGACCTGGGTCCGGTACTCGAACAGGTATCCGGCGACGCTCGTCGCGGACTCGGCGACGCTCGGGGCGTTCCCCATGACCAGCCGGCCGATGAGCCCCACCACGATGGCGGCGATGCCGGCTATCCCGCCCCAGCGAAGCTCGTGACTCTCCTTCATCATCGATTTCATCGACGAACCACCCCCCATCCCATCTTCAGCGGCCCCCCAGACGGAACGCCAGGACGCGTCCACCAACCTTTGCTGTTTCTTTGGCGCCGCCGCCGCCGCTGGTCCGGTGGCCGACTCCGTCCGAGCCTCGCCCGCGAACATCAGTGTCAAAACCCCAGGACACCGGTAGAAAGGACGTCAAGGACTACGAGGAGTGAGCGGGTGCCGGACGACGGAGAGCGCATGCTGGGCGGCCTGGTCGCCGCTCACCACCTCGCCACGCTCGAGGACCTGACGCGCCTGGTCGCCGCGTACGCCGAGCCGGTGGGCTTCTCCGGTGTGCTCCTGTACGTCGCCGACCTCCAACAGCAGTACCTCGTCCCCCTGCCGGGCCAGCGGCACGAGGACGGCACGCCGTTGGAGCGCATCCGGGTCGACACCACCGTGGCCGGCCGCGCGTTCCGCTCGCTGGACGTGGTCCAGACCCGGCCCAGCAGCGGCCCGGCCGCGGCCGAGCCCGAGGCGGGGCAGGCGCCCGCCGCGCAGGAGCCGCGCCGGATGTACCTGCCGCTGCTCGACGGCACCGAACGGATCGGCGTGCTCGTCGTCACGGTGCCCCGCGACGACGAGCGCGTCCGGTGGCTGGCCTCCCAGCTCGCGGCCCTGACCGCGCTCATCATCGCCAACAAACGTGACACCAGCGACACGTACGCCCGGCTGGTGCGCGCCCAGCCGATGCAGCTCTCGGCCGAGATGCTGTGGACGCTGCTGCCGATCCGGACGTTCGCCACCCACCGGGTCGTGGTCACCGCCGCCCTCGAACCCGCCTATCTCGCGGGCGGTGACGCGTTCGACTACGCGGTGACCGGCGACAGCCTGCACCTGTCGATGTTCGACGCCATGGGGCACGACACCGCCGCGGGGCTGACCGCCACGATCGCGGTGGGCGCCTGCCGCAACACCCGCCGCGAGGACGCGGACCTCGTGTCCATCAGCGAGGCCGTGGACGGGGCCATCTTCGAGCAGTTCGGCGGCACCCAGTTCGCCACCGGGGTCCTGGCCACGCTGGACATGGGCACCGGGCTGCTCACCTGGGTCAACCGCGGCCACCACCCGCCGCTGGTGCTCCGCCACGGCCGCCTGGTCGCCACGCTGGAGACCGCCCCCGACCCGCCGATGGGCTTCCGTCTGGGTGCCATCCACCAGCCGGCCCGCTACCAGCTCGAACCCGGTGACAGGCTGCTTATCTACACCGACGGGGTGATCGAGGCGCGCAGCCCCAGCGGGGAGGTGTTCGGCCTGGAGCGGTTCGTGGACTTCGTCGTCCGCCGGGAGGCCGACGGCGTGCCGCCCCCCGAGACGCTGCGCCGGCTCATCCAGACACTCCTCGAGCACCAGCAGGACCGCCTCCAGGACGACGCCACGGTGCTGCTCGTCGAATGGCGCAGCCAGCGCGAGCGCGAGCTCCTCCCCTGACCACGGACATCGCCGACGGCCCTTACCCGGGAGTGGACAAGGTCCCATACTGACTCCTGACTTGATCGTCAGGAGGGTGGATGCTGTACGGACGCGCCCGCGAGCAGGCCCGGATCGACGCGTTGACGGCGGCGGCCCGGGCGGGCCAGGGCGGAGCCGTCATTGTCAGGGGCGAGACCGGCATCGGCAGGTCCGCGCTCCTGGACCACGCCGCCACCCATGCCACCGGCTTCCTGCTGCTGCGGGCGACCGGAGTCGAGCCGGAGAGCGAGCTGCCGTTCGCGGCCCTGTACCCGCTGCTCCACCCGGTGCTCGCCCACGCCGGTCGGCTGCCCGCCGACCGGGCGGAGGCGCTGCGCGAGGCGGTGAAGGCCGCGCCGCCCGAGGCGCCGGATCGGTCCCGGACACGGCTCGTGGGGCTGGCCGTACTGGACCTGCTGGCGGACGTGGCGGCCGAGGCGCCGGTGTTGTGCCTGGTGGACGACGCCCACTGGCTGGACCGGGCGTCGGCGGAGGCGTTGCTGTTCGCGGCCAGGCGACTGGGCGGGGAGCGCGTCGCCATGATCCTCGCCGCCCGCGACGACGTACCCAGCCGTACGCACCCGGCGCCCGCCCCCAGACCCACGGACGGAACGGCGGCCGGGACCTTCCCCGCACTCCGGTCCGGCACCGGCACCTTGACCGGGGCCGGCACCTTGACCGGCACCGGGGTCGAGGAGCTGTGGCCGGCCGGACTCGACATGACGGCGGCCGGCGAGCTCCTCGCCGCCCGCGCGCCCGGCCTCCCCTCCCAGGTACGCCACCGGGTGGCCGAGGAGGCCGCCGGAAACCCGCTGGCGCTGGTCGAGCTCGCGGCCGCCCTCACCCCGGAGCAGCAGGCCGGCCGGCTGGGCCCACTGCCCCTGCCCTGCGAGTGCGGCCCCCTGTCCGGCCGGGTTCGGGCCACGTTCGAGACGCCCGTCCACCGCCTCCCCGAAGCCACCCGGGCAGCGCTGCTCGTGGCGGCGGCCGACGACACGGGCGACCTCGACGTCATCCTGCGCGCCGCCGCCCGCCTCGGCGCCACGCCCGCCGACCTCGAACCCGCCGAACGCGACGAGCTGGTGCGGCTCTCGGCCACAGGGCTGACCTTCCGTCACCCGCTGTTCCGCAGCGCGGCCTACCGAACGGCACCGTACTTCCGCCGGGTGGCGGCGCACCGGGCACTGGCGGACGCGCTGGAAGGCGAGGCGCACACGACCCGCCGCGCCTGGCACCACGCCACCGTCACCGCAGGCCCCGAGGACTCCCTGGCCACCGCCCTCCACAACGCCGCCCTCCACCTCTTCCCCCACGCCGCCGACCCGCCGGCCATCGCTCCGTACGAGCGGCATGCGGACGGGACGCTCACGGACGAGCGGCACGCGGAGGGGACGCTCACGGGCGAGACTCACACGGCGAGCGCCCTGGGTGACGGAACGCTCGGGGCTCGGGCGTCCGGGGAGGGGGTGCCCGTGGTCGTGGCTTCCGTCGCGTACGAGCGGGCGGGCGAGCTGAGTGCGGAGCCGGGCCGGTCGGCGGAGAGGTTGGTGGCCGCGGCGGAGCTGGCGTTGCAGGCAGGGCTCACCGGGCGTTCCGCCGCCCTGGCCGACAGAGCCGCGGCACTCCCCTCCGCCCCGGCCACCCGCGCCCGCCTCGCCGCTGTGCGCGCGGGCATCGAGAGTGTCCACGGCCGCCCCGAGGCGGCAGCCCGCATCCTGCTGACCGGCGCCCATCACGCCCTCGCCGCCGAGACGGCACCGACGCAGCAGAAGAAGTCGGCGACCACCCGGCCGGCCCCCCGCACACCACCGGAACCCGCGTCCCCCGATGGGCCGACGACGGGTCAGGTGCCGGCGGTGGAGCGCGGGCCGCAGGAGGATGGCGTGTCCGCTGTGGGCGCGCCGGTGGTGAGGCCGGCCGCAATGCGGTCGCCGGCGGTGCGGTTGCTCGCGGATGCGGTGCGGGAGGCCTCCTCCGCATGTCACGGGGTGCTCGCCGACGCCGCCGCCACCCGCCTGGCCGCGCTCACCACGCACCCGGCGGCCGGGACAGCAGCCGGCCCGCACCGCGACATCGCGGGAGTGTTCGCCGCCGGAATGGAAGTGATGGGGCGGATGGTGGCCGGGCGGGCGGCGACGGACCTCTCCCCTGTGCGTGCGGCGCTCCGGTCGGTACAGGTCTCCTCCGCGGACCACCCGGACTTGCTCGCCCCGGCCGCGTGGATGGGCGTCGCCTCGGGGGACGAGGTCGTGGGCCGCGAGCTGGCCGTCCTGCTCACCGAGCGGTGCCGCCGCCACGGGCTGATCGGTGTCCTCCCGGAGGCCCTGACCCTGCTCGCCCAGGCCGAGCTGTCAGCAGGCCGGCACGGTGAGGCGGAGGCGGCGGCCCGCGAAGGGCTTCGTGCGGCGTCCGCCGTCCGGCAGCCGTACCGGGCCGCCCACCTCCACGCCCTGCTCGCCTGGCTGGCCGCCGTGAACGGCGACGAGGACCGCTGCCGCCGGCTGACCACGCCGGCAGGGGCCGTCCCGGCTCTCCTTGCGGTGGACGGCCACACCGCCACCCTGTCCGGCGAAGCCGCCTGTGCCACCCGCGTCCCTCACCTGGCCGAACTCGCTCAGGTCGCCGAGGGAGCTGGGGCCGCTCAGGCTGTCGGGACGTGGGCATGGGGGCTGCTGGAGCTGGGGCTGGGGCGGCCGCGGCCGGCCGTCGAACGGCTGGCGGCTCTGTGGTCCGGCGCCTGCCACCATCCGCTCGTCGCGCTCCACGCCGTGCCCGACCTGGTGGAGGCCGCCGTACGGGCCGGGCTGCGCGAGCCGGCCGAGGAGCCGGCGGCCAGGTACGCGGACTGGGCCGCCGCCTCCGGCCGTCCTTGGGCCAGAGCGGTGGCCGCGCGGTTGGAGGGTCTGCTGGCCCACGACGACGAGGCGGGCCGGCACTACGCCAGGGCCGTCGCCATCCCGGCGGGGCAGCCGTTCCAGCAGGCACGGACCGAGTTGCTGTACGGAGAGTGGCTGCGGCGCGCGCACCGGCGGTCGGAGGCGCGGCGGTACCTGCGTGCGGCGTTCGAGACGTTCGGCGCGCTGGGCGCCACGCCCTGGGCACGCCGGGCGGGCGGCGAGCTCCAGGCCACGACCGAGCCGGCCCGCCGCCGCGGAAATCTTCCGGGGTTGCTCGGGCGGCTCACCCCGCAGGAACGGCAGGTGGTGCGGCTGGCCGCTGCCGGGCTCTCGAACCGGCAGATCGGTGCGCGTCTCCTCCTCAGCCCCCGCACCGTCGGGCATCACCTGTACAAGGCGTTCCCCAAGCTCGGCGTCGCCTCCCGGGGGCAGCTCGCCGAGCTCGGCATCCTCGCCGAGCCGGAGCCGCCGGCGGAGCTCGGCCCGTTCGCCGCGCTCGACGGGCCGGACCGACTTAGCCGCGTGACCGGGCCGACTTAGCCGGCGCTCCGGAACGTCCCTGAGCCGAGGATCTGACGGCCGATTCGCGCATGATCGCCCGCGCTCTACCGTGCTTGCGATCCCATGGAACGGAGTGCGTGGATGCACAGACTCCTCAGGTGCGGCCTGGCCGCGATCATGTCCTCGGTCGTGGCCGCGGCGGCGCTGGCCGTCACCGCGCCGCCCGCCTCGGCGGCGCCCTCGCGCGGCGACGGGCAACGGGTGACCCTGCTGGTGCACGGGTTCGACCGCGAAGCCGACACCAACTGCGCGAGCTCCTGGAAGAACGCGCGGGACCTGCTCCTCGCCAACGGGTGGACCGACGTCCGCACCTTCGGCTACTACAACAAGAGCACGAACTGCGACATCAAGTTCAACGGCACCACGGACACCCGCATCCAGGAGATCGGCCGCCAGCTCGCCTGGACCGTCTACTCCTCCTACTCCAGCCAGGGCGTCCCGGTGGACATCATGGCGCACTCCATGGGCGGTCTCATCGCCAAGGCCGCCATCGAGGGGGTCAACAGGTACGGCGTGGCGGCCGCCGCCCCCGACATCGACGCCGTGTCGATGGACGCCCAGAGCGTCGGGGCGACGGCCGTGCCCAGCGGCTGGCCCCCGTACCTGTACATCGAGGACATCGTCACCCTGGCCACCCCGCACAAGGGCATCGACACGGCGCTGGTGGACGTGTGCAGCCTCACCCACGAGCAGTGCAGCGACATGCGGGACGGCAGCGGCTTCCTGAAGTGGCTGGGCGCCCAGCCGCCCTCGCAGATGGGGACGGACTACACCTTCCTCGCGTCGTCGTACGACGACACGGTCGCGAAGGGCTCGGCCACGAACGGCAACACCGCCCACCACTGGGCCCTCTACACCAAGAACGCGGACGGCGGGACCCTGAGCCACACGGCGATGCGGACGACCGCGACCGGCGAGTGGCAGGCCTCCTGGGGCGGCTCCAAGACCGCGTCCGGCTCGGGCAGCACCTACGCCCCGCCGCTGGTGCGGGCCATGGAGGCCCTGTTCAGCCATGAGGGCGCCTGACGCGGGACCACAGAGGACAACCAGAAGCGGTTCTGAGGTGTCCTACCTGCCATGAAAGCGAACTTCCCGGTCAAGCTGCTGGCGGCGGTCGCCCTGACCGCCGCCTGCGGCGCCGTGACCACCCCCGCCTACGCGTACGCCCCGACGACCTCACACAGCCCCGTGACCTCAGGCAGGGCCGTGACCTCGGACGGGGCCGACGCTCCCCGGCTGGTCGTCGACCGAGGCCGGCGGGGGCCGTGCCGGTGGTCCGTCGCCTACCCGGAGTACCGCGGCGCGGACGCGCTCACCGCGGCTCTGCGCAAGGACACGCGGGCCCGCCGCGACGCCTTCCTCAAGGGCGCCACCGCACGCTTCTGCCCCGAGGGCGACCGGCTGACCGTCTCCCCCACGACCCTGGCGGCCTCCGGCGACGTGGTGGGCGTCCGGCTGACCACCCGGGTCGAGGCGGCCGGCGACGGCACCACCACCCGGACGTACTGGTACGACGGCAGGACCCACAGAGTCGGCACGCTCCGGCTGCTGCGCCCCGGCGCGGTCGCCGAGCTGGGGACGCTGGTGAAGCGGAAGCTGACGGGCCGCCAGGGCATCGAGGCCGCCCGGCTGGACGCCGCCCTCCGTTCCCCCGCGACGGGGCTGACGGACGTCGCCTTCACCCGGAGCGGGGCCCTGCGGGTGCACTTCGACCGGGACACGGTGGCGGTGCCGCCCGCCGGGGCGATCGAGGTGACGATCGGCGCGGCGGACGTCACGCCGCTGCTGTCGGACTTCGGCCGCCGCGCCCGGCACCGTACGACAACCTCAGCCGGGGGGCGCTGAGCCGGAGGAGAGGCCACTCCCTCAGCCATCGGATGCTCAAAAACAGTAACCATGGCGATATGTCAGGTCCGATTCGGTTGGGGGGAGAAGGGCGGGAAAGCCGAGCCAGGCGGCCGTGACGGCGCCGCTGACCCGCCAGCGTGGCGGACCGAAAATGGGTTGATCCCACGTATTAGCCTGGTAGGGATGCCTCCCGATACACGTTCACCCCGCCGTCCGCTGCCCTTCTCACTCCCAGCCCTGTCGTCCCACGCCCTGTGGCGGATGAAGTCCTACCTCCGTCCGTACGTGGGCAAGCTGGTGTTCATCTGGCTCGTCGCGGTCCTGTCGATCGCCGCCAGCATCACGCTGCCGCTCATCGGCAAGGAGGTCGTCGACGGCCCCGTGCTCAGCGGCGACACCGGCGCTCTGCTGCCCCTCGGCCTGCTCGCGCTGGGCGTCGGCGCGGCCGAGGCGCTGCTGATCTTCCTGCGGCGCTGGACCCAGATCGGTCCCGTGCTCGGCCTGGAGACCCGCATCCGCGACGACCTGTACGCGCACCTGCAGCGCCTGCCGATGGCCTTCCACGGCGAGTGGCAGTCGGGTCAGCTCCTGTCCCGCGCCACCACCGACCTGTCGACGATCCGCCGCTTCCTCGGCTTCGGCATGCTCTTCCTGGTCATGAACATCCTTCAGCTCATCACCGTCACGGTGCTGCTGCTGAACATGTACTGGCCGCTGGGGCTCCTCGTGGCCGCCTCCGCCGTTCCGATCGTGCTGGTGTCGAACCGCTTCGAGAAGCGCTACATCAAGATCTCCCGGCAGGTGCAGGACGAGCAGGGCGACCTCGCCACGCTCGTCGAGGAGTCGGCCATCGGCATCCGCACCATCAAGGCGTTCGGCCGCCGCCACCACGTCTACGAGCGCTACGACGACGCCGCGCTCAAGGTGTACCGCACGTCGATGGACAAGGTGCGGCTGTCGGCCCGGTTCTTCACCTTCCTGGAGATGATCCCGAACTTCACGCTGGCGCTGGTGCTGCTGCTGGGCGCGCTGGCCGTGGGCTCGGGCGTGCTGACGCTGGGCACGCTGGTCGCCTTCATCACGATGATGCTCCAGCTCGTCTGGCCGATCGCCAGCCTCGGTTACATCCTGGCGATGGCGCAGGAGGCGATGACCTCCGCCGACCGGGTCATGGAGGTCATGGACACGAAGCCGGCCATCGAGGGCGGCACGCGGGTGATCGAGAACCCGCGTGGCCACCTGCGGTTCGAGGGCGTGGAGTTCCGCTTCCCCGGCGAGGCGCAGCCGGTCCTGCGTGACCTGTGGCTGGAGGTGCGGCCCGGCGAGACCGTCGCCGTGGTCGGCGCCACCGGCTCGGGCAAGACGACCCTCACCTCGATGGTGCCGCGGCTCGTCGACCCGACCGCCGGGCGCGTCACCATCGACGGGCACGACGTGCGCGACCTGACGCTGCCCGCGCTGCGCGAGGTGGTGGCCACGGCCTTCGAGGAGCCGACGCTGTTCTCGATGAGCGTGCGCGAGAACCTCACGCTCGGCCGCCACGACGCCACCGAGGAGGAGCTGGACGACGCCATCCGCACGGCGCAGGCGATGTTCGTCCACGACCTGCCGTGGGGCCTCGACACCCGCATCGGCGAGCAGGGCATGTCGCTGTCCGGCGGGCAGCGGCAGCGGCTCGCGCTGGCCAGGGCCGTGCTGAGCAGGCCGCGGATCCTCGTGCTCGACGACACGCTCTCGGCCCTGGACGTCGAGACGGAGGCACTCGTCGAGCAGGCGCTGCGGCACGTGCTGCGCGACGCGACCGGCATCGTGGTGGCGCACCGCGCCTCGACCGTGCTGCTGGCCGACAAGGTCGCGCTGCTGTCGGGCGGCACGATCACGCACGTCGGCCGGCACCACGAGCTGCTGGCCGAGGTACCCGCCTACCGCGAGCTGCTGGCCCAGGACGCCGACCTCGACCCGTCCGAAGGAGCGCTGCGATGACCGCCCCGGCGACCGGTCCGGCGACCACCCCCACCTCCCCCGAGCCCCCGGAGCCCCCGGAATCCAAGGGGTCCGACTGGCGCGGGGTCGCCTCCGAGGACCAGGACGAGCTGTCCGAGAAGGTGTCGGTGCTGCTGCGCGCCCGCTCGCGCCGGCTGCTCGGCGGCCTGCTGTCGCCCCACCGCAAGGCGATCGCGCTGCTCACCGGCATCATCGTCGTCTCCAACCTGTGCGGCCTGGCCATCCCGTACCTGGTGAAGGTGGGCATCGACGCGGGCATCCCGCCGATGCTCAAGGGGACCGGCCCCGGCACGCTGCTGACCGTCGTCGGCGTGATCCTGGCGGCGGCGGTCACGCAGGCGCTCACCCGGCAGGCGTTCCTGCAGCTGTCCGGAAAGATCGGGCAGGGCATCCTGCTGGAGCTGCGCAGGCGGGTGTTCGACCACTTCCAGCGGCTGTCGCTGAGCTTCCACGAGAAGTACACCTCCGGCCGCGTGATCTCCCGGCTGACCTCCGACATCGAGGCCATCGCCGAGCTGCTCCAGTCGGGCTTCGACAGCCTGGTCACCGCGGTCCTCACCCTGTTCGGCACGGCCGTGCTGCTGGTGGTGCTGGACGTGCACCTCGGCCTGGTGGCGTTGCTGCCGCTGCCCCTGCTGCTGCTGTTCACCCGCTGGTTCCGCCGCCAGTCGGCGATCGTGTACCGGCGCACCCGCGAGACCGTGGCGCTGGTGATCGTCCACTTCGTGGAGTCGATGACCGGCATCCGGGCGGTGCAGGCGTTCCGCCGCGAGCCGCGCAACCAGGAGATCTTCACCAAGCTCAACGACGACTACCGCGACGCCAACGCCCGCAGCATGCAGCTCATCGCGGTGTTCATGCCCGGTATCAAGCTCATCGGCAACCTGACCGTGGGTGGCGTGCTGCTCTACGGCGGCTGGCTGGCGCTGCACGGCGAGGTCACGGTCGGCGTGCTGGCCGCGTTCCTGCTGTACCTGCGCCAGTTCTACGAGCCGATGCAGGAGATCAGCCAGTTCTACAACACGCTCCAGTCGGCGGGCGCGGCGCTGGAGAAGCTGTCGGGCGTGCTGGAGGAGGAGCCGGGCGTGCCGGAGCCGCGCGACCCGGAGCCGCTGGCCGAGGCGCGCGGCGAGGTGCGCTTCGAGCACGTCAGGTTCGCCTACGTCGAGGAGATGCCGATCCTGCCGCGGCTCGACCTGACCATCCCGGCGGGCCAGAGCGTGGCGCTGGTCGGCGCGACCGGCGCGGGCAAGACGACGCTGGCCAAGCTCATCTCCCGCTTCTACGACCCGACCGGCGGCCAGGTGCTGCTCGACGGCGTGGACCTGCGCCGGCTGGACGAGCCGACGCTGCGCTCGGCCGTCGTCATGGTGACGCAGGAGAACTTCCTGTTCAGCGGTACGGTCGCCGACAACATCAGGTTCGGCCGGCCCGAGGCCACCGACCGGCAGGTACGCGAGGCGGCGCGAGCCATCGGCGCCCACGACTTCATCTCGGCGCTGCCCGAGGGCTACGACACCGAGGTCGGCAAGCGGGGCGGCCGGATGTCGGCGGGCCAGCGGCAGCTCGTGGCCTTCGCGCGGGCCTTCCTCGCCGACCCGGCGGTGCTGATCCTGGACGAGGCGACCTCCAGCCTGGACGTGCCCAGCGAGCGCCTGGTGCAGCGGGCGCTGCGGACCATCCTGGCCGACCGGACCGCGCTGATCATCGCGCACCGGCTCTCGACCGTCGAGATCGCCGACCGGGTGCTGGTGATGGAGCGGGGCGAGATCGTCGAGGACGGGCCACCGGACCGGCTCATCGCCGCGTCGGGCCGCTTCGCCGGGCTGCACCGGGCGTGGCTGGAGAGCCTGAGCTGACCGGCCGGGCCCGCGACACGGTGATGGAGAGGGCGCCCGCGCGCGCCACGGTTCCTCCCTCGCCAGGCGGCGGACGCGACGGCGCCGCCGCCACGGGTCCCGATGGGAACGCGAGCGCCATGTCGAGTCTCGGCCAGGCGCACACGCTGCGGCAAGACGCGGCTTGTGACACCTGGGGCCAGGAAATGCTCACCTGCTGTCACGTGACATGAGTCATCTTCACGTGTCCTCCGCCTCCGGGGACGGCCACGGGCCGCCGTTCCCGGAGACGGAGGGTCCCGTCAGTAGCGCGGCCGTTTGGGGACCGGGCTGAGCAGCGGCGTGTCGTCGGGCCGGGCCGGCTCCTGAGGCGGAATGAGCTCCGGATGGTGCCCGAGGTACCCCTCGGGGAACGTGGTGGCCTGCTGACAGTGGCAGCGTGGGCAGATCATGCCCTCCGTCGGCGGAGGCACGGCGACCCCGCCCTGCATCCAGACGACCCGTTCGTTGCCATGGCGGTCCTCGCCGTATCTGACGAGGTACTCCTCTTCCCACACGTGCCAGCAGCGACGGCACTCGAACGGAACCACTCTGCGCAGTTCTTCCATGGGTTCACCCCCTAGACCGAGTGTCATCCCGGAGGGGCATGTCCGGCAAGCCGTCCATAACGTCCCGACCTGGGACGATCACGCGGTGAGCACGAACGCGAACGCACCGGCCACGGCGCACAGCGTCCCCGCCCACGCCAGCAGGGCGTCCACCCGATCGTCGGTGGAACGGCCGCCGTGCAGCGCCGCCTGCACGCGCCGGAACCGCAGGCCGGTGCGCAGCAGCAGCACACCCCCGCAGAGGGCGGCCAGCGCGAACCCGATCGCGGTCATCACGGGCAGGGCGTGCCGCAGCGTCATTCCATGGCGCAGGGCCAGGCCGGCGGCGGCGAGCCCGCCCGTGGACAGCACCACGGCCGTGCGCACCCAGGCCAGCCGGGTGCGCTCGCTCTGCAGCCCCGAGTCCCAGATGTCGCCGAGGTCCACGCGGTCCGCGGACTCAGCGGGGTCGGACGGACGGTCAGGGCGTGACATGTCGGGGCGTGACATGTCAGGCCGCGACCACGATGCAGACCAGGGCGATCACGGCGACCGCGGTCACCCCGCACCCGAAGACGACCGCGAGGGCGGGCGGCGGCAGCGGCTCCTGCTTGCGCAGGGCGCGCTGGATGTTGCGCCAGCGCGGGTAGGCCATGCCGGCGGCCAGCGCGGACAGGGTGACCAGGACGATGGCCAGCAGGGTGCGCGCCCACGGCACGAAGACGCCTTCCGGCACCGCGGCCATGGCCACCCCGCCCGCGCTGAGGGCCAGCGCGGTGCTGAGCCACGTCAGGAAGGTGCGCTCGTTGGCGAGCGTGAAACGCGGATCAGGCTCCATACTGCGAAGCTAATTCGTCCCCATTCCCCCTAGAGAAGGCGGGGTTGGTGCACGGCTCAGCTACATGCCTTGGCGACCTTCTCCAGGTAGGCGGCCGTGTCGGTGCCGACCTTCTGGGCGGCGTCGACCGCGTCGTTCACGTTCTTGACGTCGATGCCGCCCAGCGTGCGCGCGAGGTCGTCGGTGGCCTCCTTCAGCGTCGTGTTGGCCGCCTTGTCGGCCACGTCGTTCAGCTTCTTGGAGGCGTCGTCGAGGGCCTTGTCCATCGCCTGGGGGTCGTCCTTGAGCTTGCCGATCTGGCTGCCCAGGTCGGCGACGATCTTGGGGGCCTCCAGGCACGCCTGGGTCTTGTCGATCGTCTGGTTGACCTCGGCGCACCCCGCGGTGACGACGAGGGCGGCGACGGCGGCGAGGGACGCGAACCGGGTCTTGAGGGGGCTCATACCGGTGACCCTACCCAACGCCCTCCCGCCGCGGCCGGACTCACAGCTCGGCGTGACAGGGACCGTCGAAGGTGTGCGCCCTGGCGGTGGGGCCGACGTAGAAGTCCTTGACGGTGGTCACGCCGGTCGGCGCCCTCCCTCGGGGCAGTGGTCCGCGGCACATCCGCGGTGTGCACGACGTCCACTGGCACATCCGCGATGTGCACCATGTCCACTGTCGCCCCGCCCTCAGCAAGGGGTGCGGAGACAGGAAAACAAGAGTGGAGTTCTAGGATTTCCCCTATGGCAACATGTGAACATCTTTCCCACGCCGGGGACCCGGCGGCCAGGACCCCGGACGGGTGCGAGGAGTGCCTGGCCACGGGCGGGCGGTGGGTGCACCTGCGCCGGTGCCTCGAATGCGGGCACATCGGCTGCTGCGACTCCTCGCCCAGCAAGCACGCGACCCAGCACTTTCACGTGGCGGCCCACCCGGTGGTCCAGTCGTTCGAGCCGGGCGAGCAGTGGCGGTGGGGCTACGTCGACAACCAGATGGGCTAGCTAACGCTCCAGGATGGCCTCCTCGAAGTCGAGCTGGGCCATCACCTCACGCATCACCTCGTCGTCCAGGCTGCGCTCGTCGCGCAGCCGGACGAAGACCTCCCGCTCCGCCTGCAGCATGTCGCGGCGCAGGCGCCGGTAGAGCGCGCTCGGCGTCTCCGCGCCGCCCTGCGCCGTGCCGCCGCCCAGCCGCTCCCAGGCGCTCAGCGAGCGCCGCCACGACTTCTCCTTGAGCTGGTCGATGACCTGCTTCTGGATCTCGTCCGGCTCGCCGTCGCCCTCCACCGCCCGGTCGAGCGCCTCCAGGCCCGCCGTGAGCGCCGCCTGCTGGGCGCTGGCCTCGGCCAGCGTGTCCTGGTAGCGCTCCTCCTCGCTGGACACGCGCAGCCGCCGGATCAGCGCCGGGAACGACAGCCCCTGCACCAGCAGCGTGCCGATCACGGTGGTGAACGTCAGGAACAGCAGCATCGTCCGGCCCGGCACGTCGGCGGGGATGGAGAACGCCGCGGCCAGCGACACCACGCCCCGCATACCGGCCCAGCCGACGATCACCACCTGCGGGGTCGGCAGGGTGCCCTCGCCACGTCCCAGCAGCCTCGGCACGTACGCCGCGGGCAGCATCCAGGCGAAGCGCACCAGCACCGTGGTCAGGAACACCACGACCGCGTACAGCACCAGCTCACCGGCGCCGTAGCCGCTGACGCCCCGCACCACCGTCACGAGCTGGAGGCCGATCAGCGCGAACACGATCGTCTCCAGGAAGAAGTCCGTGACCTTCCACACCGACGCGGACACCAGCCGCGTGCCGAAGCCGCGCAGGTGCATCTGGTTGCCCAGGTAGAGGCCGACGATCACCACCGAGATCACGCCGGAGGCGTGGACCGACTCCGCGATGAGATAGGCGGCGAACGGGATGAGCAGCATGAGCGTGTTCTCGACCAGCGAGTCGCGGGTGTGCCGGAACAACCAGGCGAACACGAACGCCAGCGCCAGCCCGATCCCCACCCCGGCCACCGCCGCGTACAGGAACTCGCCGGCCGCCACCGCCAGGTCCACGGTGCCGCCCACGGCCGCGCCGATGGCCACCCGGTAGGCGGTCAGGGCGGTCGCGTCGTTGAACAGGCTCTCGCCGATGAGGATTGTCAGCGGCCGGCGCGGCAGGCCCAGCCGCCGGCCCACGGCGACCGCCGCCACCGCGTCGGGCGGCGCGACGATCGCGCCCAGCGCGAACGCCGCCGCCAGCGGCAGCTCGGGCAGCAGCAGGTGCACGACCAGCCCGACGGCGGCCGTCGTGGCCAGCACCAGACCCACCGACAGCATCGCCACCGACCGCCGCACGTCGCGCAGCCGCAGGTACGAGCTGTCCAGCGCGGCCGAGTAGAGCAGCGGCGGCAGGAACACGAACAGCACCAGCTCGGGGTCCAGCGGCACGGCCGGGACCACCGGCGACACGATCAGCCCGGCCGCCACCAGCAGCAGCGGCGCCGGCCAGCCCTTGCGCCGCGCCACGGCGGCCACGGCCACCGCGCCGCCGGCGATGAGGAGCAGCTGGAGTCCCGTGGTCGCGTTCACCGGGCTCGGCCTGGGGAGGTCGCGGGACGATGGGACACTTCAGGCCCTCCTCGGCAACGGGGTCGGGGCACTCGCCCCGCGCGGCGACGACCTTCCCGCCGCGGAACGCCGGGGGGAAGGGTCGGCATCCATCATGCCGTGCCCTCGCGAACGGCCGGGCCGCGGGTCACCCGCCGGACGGCCGCCCGTCACCAGTCGCGGCGGTCGTCCCGGTCGTCGTACTGCTGGTCGGGACGCAGGCGCTCGCCTGTGGAGAACATGGGGTCACCGACGTACGGGCGCGACAGCGGCTGGCCGTCCGGCTGCTGCTGGTACTGGTGGCCGGGCTCCGGGGTGCCGAGGGCGAGCAGGGGGTCCACCGGGTTGGCGGTGGGCGGGGGGTAGACCGGGTAGTCCTGGCCGGCGTAGTCGCGGGCCCCGTTGTGCTGTGCCGGATAGTCCTGCTGCCGGTACTCCTGGGCCCGGTAGTCCTGGGCCTGGGGGTCCTGCTGCCGGTAGTCCTGCGCGCGGTGGTCCTGCCGGCGGCTGTCCTGGGACGGGTAGTCCTGGGCCTGGTAGTCCTGGGCCTGGTAGTCCTGGGACGGCCGGTCCAGCGACGCGTACCCGTCGCCGACGCGGTAGGAGTCGCCGCTGGTGTACGGGTCCTGAGCGGGGCGGTCGGTGTGCCGGGCGGCGGCCCGCTGCGGCATGGAGCGGGGCCTGCCCGCGCCGGGGATGCCGTGCATCGGCGTGCCGAGGCCGGCGGCGCCGAGGTCGGCTGCGGTGTCCGCGGCCTGGCCGGCACTCCGCCCCTGGTAGCCGCGGTCGTCCTGGACGTACCGGTCCTGGGCGGCCCTGTCGTGGGTGCGGGCCGCGTAGGGGTCGGACGCCTGTGACGGGAAGCCGAGCGGGTCTGTGGAGTGCGGCGGCGCCTGGCGTTCGCGGGGAAGCTGGTAGCCGCGCTCACCGGCGACCGGGTGCGGGCCGGAGAAGGGGTCCGGATCGAGGCTGTACTGGGGGCCGCTCGGGGTGTCGTCGACGTACTGCGGGCCGGTGAACGGCTCGGAGCGCTGCGGCTCGGCGTACTGCTGCGGGGCGGCGTAGGAGCGTCCGGTGCCCGGGTCGGAGTACTGGGGGTCGGAGTACTGGGGGCCGGTGAAGGGCGCCCGCTCGCCGTACTGACCGGGCGAGGTGTCGCCGTACTGACCGGATGACGGGTCGCCGTACTGGCCGGCGGCGGTGTCCGCGTACGGGGAGGAGTCGCCGTACGGGTCGCGCTGGGCGGGCGGATCGCTGTAGGAGGCGACGAGCTTGTCCTGGCGGGGCGGCGTGCCGCGGGCGACGAGCACGTCGCTGGGCGAGAGGGTGGCCGTCGGGCGCTCTTCGGGCTGCTGCTGGACCGGCGCCGGCGGGAGGGTCTGGGGGCGCTGGTACTGGCCGGTGCCCGGGATCACCTCGGTGCCCGGGTCGTGGGCGGGCACCGCCGGCTGCTCGCCGGTGGCCTCCGCGAAGCCCTCGTCGAGGGTGTCGAGCAGGCGTCCTACGTCTTCCATCGGCATGCGGAAGCTGGCGGTGCACATCTCTCCCCGCCAGAGGCTGAGGACCAGTGTGCCCTCGTGCCACGTGACCCGGAGGCACCTCTCCTGACCCCGGGCATCGAAGAAGACTTCACCGAACGACGGCAACGGGACAACTTCCGACATGGCAGACATACTGCTTTAACCAGCCTTTATTCGTCCACTCAACCCCGGATAACCCTACTTTAACCGGACTTCTCATTCTTATCCCGGACCCATCTGGTCACATAAGGCAGACCAGTTGGCGTCCCGGTCGTTCAGTGTGCCACGTGCCCCGCCGGGTGTGTCCCGCGAACGCCGGGATGCGCATGGCCGATCACACGGCGTTCGGCGCCGGGCACCCGCGAATGCGGGTAGCGTTTACTGCCGTGCCGGACTCCCATCTCCCGTCAGTGGACGAACTGCTCAGCATCGCGGTCAGCGCCGTCGGAGGGAGCGAGCGGCAGGGCCAGATCACCATGGTCCAGGCGGTCCAGCGGGCCATCGACCACAAGGAGCACCTGGCCGTCCAGGCCGGCACGGGCACCGGCAAGTCGCTCGCGTACCTCGTCCCCTCGATCCGGCACGCGATGGACGCCGACAAGCCCGTGGTGATCTCCACGGCCACCATCGCGCTGCAGCGCCAGCTCGTCGACCGCGACCTGCCGCGCCTGTCCGAGGCGCTGGGCAAGGAGCTCCCGCACGCGCCGACGTTCGCCATCCTCAAGGGCCGTCGCAACTACCTGTGCCGTTACAAGGCGACCGCCGGCTGGCCCGAGGAGGACGAGCAGGACCAGCTGTTCGACCCGCGCGAGGTCAGCGCCACGGGCCGGATGGTGCAGCGCATCCAGGAGTGGGCCGAGGAGACCGAGACCGGCGACCGCGACGAGCTGGTGCCGGGCGTCAGCGAGCAGGCGTGGCGGCAGTTCTCCGTCAGCGCGCAGGAGTGCCTGGGCGCCAGCCGCTGCCCCAGCGGCGCCGAGTGCTTCGCCGAGATGGCGCGGGCGCGCGCCGGCGAGGTGGACGTGGTCGTCACCAACCACGCGCTGCTCGCCATCGACGCCATGGGCGACCTGCCGGTGCTGCCCGAGCACGACACCGTGGTGGTCGACGAGGCCCACGAGCTGGTCGACCGGGTGACGTCGGTGGTGACCGGCGAGCTGTCCGACACCACGGTCATGCTGGCCGTACGACGGGTGGGGCGGCTCATCGAGCAGCCCGTCGCCGACCAGCTCATGGAGGCCGGCGAGGACCTGAAGGCGCTGCTGGCGGCGGCACCGGCGGGCCGCGTCGACGAGCTGCCGCAGGTGCTCGGGATGACGCTCGCGCTGGTGCGCGACGCCTCCGCGCGCTGCCTGACGGCGCTCGGGCCGCGCGGCGGCGACAAGGACGACCCCGACCGCGCCGGTCAGCGCAAGGCCGCGTTCACGGCGCTGGACGAGGTGCACGACACGGCGGTGCGGATGCTGGAGGCGTACGGCCACGCCTCGGAGAGCGACCGGGCCGAGGTGGTCTGGCTGGACGCGGGCACCGACCGGCGCCCGCCCACGCTGCGGGTCGCCCCGCTGGGCGTGGGCGGCATGCTGCGCGAGCGGCTGTTCGGCGACCGCACGGTGGTGCTCACCTCGGCCACGCTGGCCCTCGGCGGCACCTTCGACGGCATGGCCCGCCAGTGGGGGCTGGCCGGCCCGAGCGCCTCGGGCTCGGACGCCGGCGCGACGGTCGCGGGCGCGGACGCCGGGGCGGGAGCCGCGGGCGACTCCGGGGCGGGCTCGGGGGGCGGCTCGGGGGCGGCCGACAAGCGGGCCGCCAAGGCCGCCGAGTGGCGGGGCATCGACGTCGGGTCGCCGTTCGACCATCAGCGCTCGGGCATCCTGTACGTCGCCAAGCACCTCCCCCAGCCGGGCCGCGACGGCCTGCCCGAGGCGTACGTCGACGAGATCGCCGAGCTCATCGAGGCGGCCGGCGGGCGGACGCTGGGCCTGTTCTCCTCCATGCGGGCCGCCAAGGCCGCCACCGAGGCGCTGCGTGACCGGCTGGACGTCCCGCTGCTGTGCCAGGGGGACGACTCGACGATGCTGCTGGTCAAGCAGTTCGCCGAGGACGAGCCGACCTGCCTGTTCGGCACGCTGTCACTGTGGCAGGGCGTGGACGTGCCCGGGCCGTCGCTGCGGCTGGTGGTCATCGACCGGGTGCCGTTCCCGCGCCCGGACGACCCGCTGACCTCGGCCCGGCAGCGGCACGTGGCGGCCAAGGGCGGCAACGGGTTCATGACGGTCGCCGCCACCCACGCCGCGCTGCTGCTGGCCCAGGGCACGGGCCGGCTGCTGCGCTCGCAGAACGACAGGGGCGTCATCGCGGTGCTCGACCCCCGGCTGGCCACGGCCCGCTACAGCGGCTTCCTGCTGGGCTCCCTGCCGCCGTTCTGGCGCACCACCGACCCGGCCGTCCCCCGCGCCGCCCTCCAACGCCTGTCCACGGACCCGTCCTGACCCGCCCTTCCTGACCCGCCCGGCCGCCCGGTCCCGACCTGGCCCCAAGGTTCGATCCGCTCCACCGGACGTCCGGCGTTCAGGTCCTCCTCACCAGGTGACCGGGAGCTCGTAGGCGCCGTAGATGACGGCGTCCTCCTTGAACGCCAGGTCCTCGACCGGCGCGGCGAGCCGCAGGGTGGGGATGCGGCGGAACAGCGTGTCGAAGACGATCTGCAGCTCCATCCGGGCCAGGTTCTGGCCGAGGCACTGGTGCGGGCCGAAGCCGAAGGCGAGGTGGTGGCGGGCCCCGCGCTCGACATCCAGTTCGGCCGGATTCTCGAACGCCGCCGGGTCCCAGTCGGCCGACAGGCTGGAGACGACGACGCCCTCGCCGGCCGCGATGCTGACCCCGCCGATCTGCGCGTCCTCGGTGGCCACCCGGGAGACGACCGTGTCGGTGATGGTGAAGTAGCGCAGCAGCTCCTCCACGGCCATGGGCGTCCTGCCCGGGTCGGCCGTGATCAGGGCCAGTTGCTCCGGGTGGGTGAGCAGCCCGATCACGCCGAGCGAGATCATGTTCGCCGTGGTCTCGTGTCCGGCGGTCAGCAGCAGGAAGGCCAGGCTCACCAGGCCCTCGTGATCGAGGGCGCCCTCCTGGCGTTGCCGGGCGATCTGCCGGCTGAACAGGTCCTCGCCGGGTTCGGACTCCTTGCGGCTGATCAGGTCGTCGATGTAGGCGCGAAGTTCGGCGAAGGCCCGCTGGCGGTCCTGCGGCGACGAGGTCCGGCGTACCGCCACGGTGGTGCGGCTCTGGAAGTAGTCGTGATCGGTGTAGGGCACGCCGAGCAGCTCGCAGATCACCAGCGAGGGCACCGGCAGGGACAGCGCCTGCACCAGGTCGACCGGGCGCCGGTCGGTGGCGAGCATGTCATCGACGAACCGGTCGACGATGCCCTGGATGCGCGGGCGCAGCGCGGCCAGCCGCTTCACGGTGAACTCGCCGATCACCGGACGCCGGGCCGCGGAGTGTTCCGCGCCGTCCATGCCGATCATCAACGGCGGCTGGCTGCGGATCTGCTGCAGGGTCGCCGCGTCGACGTTGAAGATCGGGAAGCCGTCCTTGCGCCGGTCGGAGGAGAAGCGGCGGTCGGCGAGTATGGCACGGCCTGCCTCATACCCGGACACCCACCATGCCTCGCCGCCGTTCACCAGGCGGACCTTGCTGATCGGCGCCCGCTCGCGGAGCCGCTCGTACTCGGCGGGCGGGGCGAACGGGCAGCCACGCTCGACCGGCAACTCCAGGCCGGCGAGGTCGCCGGCCACGCTCTTCGTCATGAATGACCTCCCAGTGATGGATCTGGCTGAGTTCGTTGCGCCACCGACGAGCCCGGATCGCTTCGAGGCCGCGGGCCGGCTCGTCGCCGGTGTTCATCGCAGGGTGAGGGGGATCTCGGATTCGATGCGGGTCAGCTTCTCCGGGTTGCGGACGTAGTAGAGGCCGGTGATGCGGCCGCTCTCGACCCGGATCGCTATGACGCCGTCGATCTCGCCGTCCGCGCGGAGGAGGAGTGCCGGGTTGCCGTTGACCATCGTGTGGTCGGCGGTGAGCGCGACTTCGGCCTTGCCGACGCCGCCGACGATGAAGCGGGCCACCTTGCCGGCCCCGACGATCGGCCGCGCCGCGGCCTGCTTGACGCCGCCGCCGTCGCTCACCAGGACGACCTCGGAGGCGAGCACGTCAAGGAGGCCCTGCAGGTCCCTGGTCTCGAGCGCGCGCTGGAACGACTCCAGAGCCGCCCGGGCCTGGTCCGGGGAGACCACCTCGCGGGGGCGGCGGGCGTCGACGTGCCGGCGGGCGCGGTGCGCGATCTGCCGGACGGCCGCGGGGCTCTTGCCGACGGCGTCCGCGATCTCGTCGTAGCCGACGTCGAAGGCCTCGCGCAGCACGAAGACGACACGCTCGGTGGGCGACAGCGTCTCGAGGACGAGCATGAGCGCCATCGACACGCTCTCGGCGAGCTCGACGTCCTCGGCCACGTCCGGCGCGGTGAGCAGCGGCTCGGGCAGCCAGGGGCCGACGTACGCCTCCTTGCGGCGCTTCATGGTGCGCAGCCGGTCGAGCGACCGCCGGGTCGTGATCCGCACCAGGTAGGCGCGCTCGTCGTGCACCTGCTCCACGTCGACCTTCATCCACCGCAGCCAGGTTTCCTGCAGGACGTCCTCGGCGTCGGCCACCGATCCGAGCATCTCGTAGGCCACGGTGAAGAGCAGGTTGCGGTGCGCGACGAACGCCTCGGTGGCGGTGTCCGTCCGGCCGCCACCGGCGAGCGACCCGGCCGCGCCCGTCGTCGGCTCGCTGCGCTCGTTCATGACCGGCTCCCGCCTCTTGCTCTCAACATGCTCTCAACGTCGCTCTCCACTGTGCTCCACGCATAAGACGCCGGCCCCCACCGCGGTGTGACACCCGCGATCGGTGGTGTATGTCACATGACCGCCCTGTCACAAAGTCCGGGTCGCCGGCGCCTCATGGTCGTCAGGACGCCGCGTGGACGACCCGCGCGGCACCGCAGAAGGAACGGAAAGACATCATGAGCAAGGTCTGGCTCGTCACCGGCTCGTCCCGCGGCCTCGGCCGTGACTTCGTCGAGGCCGCGCTGTCACGCGGCGACAAGGTGGCCGCGACCGCCCGGAGCACCGACGGCTTCGACGAGCTGGTCGCCGCCTACGGCGACGCGGTGCTCCCGCTCCAGATGGACGTGACCGACAAGGCCGCCGTCTTCGAGGGCGTCAAGCGGGCCAAGGAGCACTTCGGCCGTCTCGACGTCGTCGTGAACAACGCCGGCTACGCCCAGGTCGGCGCGATCGAGGAGCTGACCGAGCAGCAGCTGCGCGACCAGCTGGAGACCAACGTGTTCGGCGCGGTGTGGGTCGTGCAGGCCGCGCTGCCCTACCTGCGCGAGCAGCACTCGGGGCACATCGTCCAGCTGTCCTCCGCCGCCGGGCTCATCGCCATGCCGCTCGGCGGCGCGTACCACGCCTCCAAGTGGGCCCTGGAGGGCCTGAATGAGGCCCTCGCGCACGAGGTCGCCGACTTCGGCATCAAGGTGACCATCATCGAGCCCGGCGGCTTCGCCACCAGGTCCGGCAAGAACCCCGATCCCCTCAACAACGGTCACCTGGCCGAGACCAACCCGGTCTACGACGGCCTCCGCCGGCGCCTCGCGGACATGGTGGGAAACCAGCCCGCCGGCGACCCGGCCGCCGCCGCCCAGGCCCTCCTCAAGATCGTCGACTCCGACGCCCCGCCCCTGCGCGTGCTCTTCGGCCTGGGCTTCTACCCGATGCTCCAGCAGGCCTACGCCGACCGGCTCAAGACCTGGGCCGACTGGCAGGACCTCTCGGCGGAGGCCCAGGGCAAGCTCGCGAGCGCGTGAGCCGGTCCGACCTGCGTGCCGTGGCAGGTGTCAGTGCTCCCAGGGCGCGAGGTCCGGGCGCTTGGGATCGAGGCCGTCGCCCGAGGAGGTGCCGCGCAGTCGCCGGCTCACCCAGGGCACCAGGTGCTCGCGGATCCACTGCGCGTCCTCGCGCCGCCTGGCCCGGGGGTCCGTCGTCCGCTCCGGCCACGTCTTGCGCCAGTCGTCGAACGGCACCCCCAGCACGTCCAGCACCCGGGCCGCGACCAGCCGGTGGCCGTCCTCGTTCATGTGCAGCCGGTCGTCGCTCCAGGCGCGCCAGTCGCGCAGACCCTGCATGGACCACTGGTCGACCAGCTTGCAGCCGTACAGGTCGGCGATCGAGCGGATGTGCAGGTAGAAGATGGCGAAGCGGCCGCGCAGGCGGCGCATCAGCGGCGTGTCGCGCGGGTCGACGCCGGTGAACAGCAGCACGTCGGCCCCGCTCGCCCGCAGGTCGCGCACGGCCCCGGCCAGGGTCTTGGCCATGACGTCCGGGTCGCTGCCCGGCCGCAGCAGGTCGTTGCCCCCGGCGCACAGGCTGACCAGGTCGGGCGCCATCTGCACGGCCAGGGGCACCTGCTGCTCGACGATCTGCCCGAGCAGCTTGCCGCGGACCGCGAGGTTGGCGTAACGGAACGACGGGTCGTCGGCGGCCAGGCGCTCGGCGACCCGGTCGGCCCAGCCGCGGTAGTGGCCGTCGTGGCCCGGGTCGTTGAGGCCTTCGGTGAAGCTGTCGCCGAGCGCGACGAAGGAGCCGTAATGTCTCATGACGGTCTCAGTGGGAGATCTCCTGGTAGGCGGCTTCGAGCAGCTCCTCGGACGGGTCCTCCAGGCGGCCCGGCTTGGCCAGCCCGTCGAGGACCACGAAGCGCTGCTTGGCGCCGCGGTTCTTCTTGTCCAGCCGCATGTGGTCGCGCAGGCGCGGCCAGGCGTCGGCGCGGTAGGCCGTGGGCAGGCCGACGGCGGTGAGCACGGAACGGGTGCGCTCGACCAGGTCGGCGCCGACCCGGCCGTCGAGCCGGGACAGCTCGGCCGCGTACACCATGCCGATCGCCACGGCCTCGCCGTGGCGCATGTGGTACTGCTCGGCCCGCTCGATGGCGTGGCCGAGCGTGTGGCCGTAGTTGAGGATCTCGCGCAGCCCGGCCTCGCGCAGGTCGGCGCCCACGACGTCGGCCTTGACCTGGATCTTGCGCTCGATCAGCTCGCGCGTGTGGCGGCCCTCGGGACGGGTGGCGTCGGCGGGGTCCTGCTCGATGAGGTCGAGGATGACCGGGTCGGCGATGAACCCGCCCTTGATGATCTCCGCGAGCCCCGCCACGTAGTCGGCCCGCGGCATGCTCCCCAGCGTCGCCAGGTCGCACAGCACGCCCGCGGGCGGCAGGAACGTCCCGACGAGGTTCTTGCCCTCGGGCGTGTCGATGCCGTTCTTGCCGCCGACGGCGGCGTCGACCATCGCGAGCAGCGTCGTCGGGACCAGCACCACCTGGAGGCCGCGCAGCCACGTGGCCGCCACGAACCCGGCCAGGTCGGTCGTGGCCCCGCCCCCGACGCCCACCACGGCGTCGGAGCGGGTGACGCCGTAGCGGCCGAACGCCGACCACAGCTGCGCCGCCACCTCGACGGTCTTGGCCTGCTCGCCGTCGGGCACGGGCAGCGCCACCACGTCGAACCCGGCGTCCGACAGCGACGCGCACACCGGACGGGCGATCTCCGGCAGCCCGGCCGGGTGGACCACCGCGACCGTGCGCACCCCCGGCTTGAGCAGCCCCGGCAGCTCGCTCAGCACGCCGGTGCCGACCACCACGTCGTACGGGCTGTCGCCGCGCACGGTGATCCTCGTCGCGGTCATGAGGCGAGCCCCTTCAGGATCTCGTCGGCCAGCTCCTCAGGGGCGCGCTGGTCGGTGACGACGGTCAGGACGGCGAGCCGCTCGTAGACGGGCCGCCGCTCCTCCATGAGCTTCTTGAGCCGGCTGCGCGGGTTGAGCACGAGCAGCGGCCTGGCCGAGGCCAGGCCGACCCGCTGCACCGCGTCGGCCAGCCCCACCTGGAGGTAGACGACGGGGTGGCCGGCGAGCAGCGCCTGCGTCTCCTCGTTGAGGACGGCGCCGCCGCCGAGCGACAGCACGCCGTCGTGCTCGGCCAGCGCCCGCCGGACGGCGGCGTGCTCCAGCTGGCGGAAACGCTCCTCACCGTCCTCGACGAAGATGTCGGCGACGGACTTGCCGGCGACGGCCTCCACGTCGGCGTCGGTGTCGCGGAAGGCGACGCCGAGCCGCTCGGCGAGCAGCCGGCCGAGGGTGGTCTTGCCGGACCCGGGCGGTCCGATCAGCACGGCTCTGGTCACTTGATCACCATGGAGGAGAGGTAGCCGGACAGGTTACGGGCGACTTCCTCGACGGAGTCGCCGCCGAACTTCTCGAGCGCGGCGTCGGCCAGCACCAGCGCGACCATCGCCTCGGCCACGACGCCCGCGGCCGGGACCGCGCACACGTCGGAGCGCTCGTGGTGGGCCTTGGCGGCCTCGCCGGTCTTGACGTCGATCGTGGCCAGCGCCCGCGGCACGGTGGAGATCGGCTTCATGGCGGCGCTGACCCGCAGGACCTCGCCGTTGGTCATGCCGCCCTCGACGCCGCCGGCGCGGTTGGTGATGCGCCTGACGCCGTCCTCGGTCGTGTACTCGATCTCGTCGTGGGCGCGGGAGCCGGGGCGGCGGGCCGTCTCGAACCCGTCGCCGACCGCCACGCCCTTGATCGCCTGGATGCCCATGAGCGCGGCGGCCAGGCGGGAGTCGAGGCGGCGGTCCCAGTGGGTGTAGCTGCCCAGGCCGGGCGGCAGGCCGTAGGCGAGCACCTCGACGACGCCGCCGAGCGTGTCGCCGTCCTTGTGGGCCTGGTCGATGACGGCCACCATGGCGGCGCTGCCCTCGGGGTCGGCGCACCTGACCGGGTCGTCGTCGATCCGGGCCAGGTCGCCCGGGCCGGGCAGGGTCTCGGCCGGTGTCCTGGCGCCGCCGATCTCGGTGACGTGGCTGAGGATGTCGACGCCGAGCGCCTGCTTGAGGAAGCGCCTGGCCACCTCGCCCAGTGCCACCCGGGCCGCCGTCTCGCGGGCACTGGCCCGGTCGAGGACCTGCCGCGCGTCGTCGAAGCCGTACTTCTGCATGCCCGCCAGGTCGGCGTGGCCGGGACGGGGCCGCGAGCGCGGCGCGTTGCGCGCCAGCCCCTCCAGCTCGGCCGGGTCGACGGGGTCGGCCGCCATGACCTTCTCCCACTTGGGCCACTCGGTGTTGCCGACGCGCACGGCGATCGGGCTGCCCATGGTGCGGCCGTGGCGGACGCCGCCGGCGATCGTCACCTGGTCCTGCTCGAACTTCATCCGGGCGCCGCGCCCATAGCCGAGGCGGCGGCGGCGCAGCGCCTCGTCGATGGCGGCCGTGGTCACCTCGACCCCGGCCGGCAGGCCCTCCATGACGGCAACGAGCTCCGGCCCGTGAGACTCTCCGGCGGTCAACCAGCGCAACATGCGTCCAAGTCTTCCACGTCCCGCCCAGTGGGATGGCCCACCGTTCACCAGCCGAGACGCGCACCCACCCGATCCGCCCTGGATCCGCCGTTTGTCCGCTCATCCTTCGAGGCAGACGGCCACCAGGGCGCCGAGCAGCATGAACGGCCCCAGCGGGAACTGGGTGTCGCGGGTGGCCCGCCTGGTGAGGAGGAGCGCGAGGGCGTACAGGGCGCCGAGGAGCTGCCCGGCGACGGCGGCCACGGCCCACGCCTCCCAGCCCCGCGCGGCGGCGGCCATGCCGATGAGCCCGGCCAGCTTCACGTCGCCGAGCCCCATCGCGGCCGGCCTGACCAGCCACAGCACGCCGTACACGGCCGCGAGCGCCGCGGCGCCCAGCAGGGCGCGCGGCACCTCTCCGGTGGGCAGCAGGCTGAGGGCCAGCAGCGGGTACGAGGGCAGGGTGATCGCGTCGGGCAGCCGGGAGGTGCGCCAGTCGATCAGCGCGAGGGCGGTGCCGGCGACGGCGAGGTAGACGTACGGCAGCCCGGCACGCCAGGCGACCAGGGCGGCGACGGCGGCGGTGGCGACCTCCACGGTCGGCGGCCAGGCGGGGACGGGCCAGGTGCGCAGGGCACGGCCGAACGCCGCCCGCGCCTCGGCACGGACGTCCAGGCCGGGGACGGCACGGGTGCCCGTGCGGGAGTCCGCGTCAGGAGCGGCATGGGGATCGGCGTCGGGATCGGCATGCGGAACGGCGTCCGGAGCGGCACGGGGATCCGCGTCGGGATCGGCGTCGGTGAAGCCTCCGGCCAGGACGCGGACGTAGCGGCCGGAGAGGAGCCCGGCCAACGCCGCCAGTGCCACCAGGACCGCCACAGGCCGACCCTAGTGCGGCGACCGGGTCTCGCGCGGCCAGGTTGACGGACTCGGCCGGCACCGGACGCGATAACCACCGGACGCGATAACCACCGGACGTCCCCACGACAGCCGGCAGGCGGACGGGGCCGGTCAGCGAGCGGGCTGCGACATCAGTGCGGGCGGACGGAGACGCCAGGTGTGCGGGCGGCGACATCGGCCGCCCGGCGGGCCGGAACGTCAGGTCTGTTTGCGGGAGAACCAGCGGCGCCGGCGAGGGGCCGGTCGCACGCGGGCCACCGTCGCGCCCGCGAGCCGGTCGAGCGTGCCCGACGCGACCGCGGCCAGCGCCTCCAGCACCTCGCCCTCGATCACGAACGGCACCGGCCCCGCGACGTCCACGACCACGGCCGCCGCCTGCTCGTGGGCCGCCGCCTGGCACACCTGCGGAGTGCTGGCCTGCACCGGCCGGGCGTCGGGCCGCCACCGCGCCAGCGCGTCCGTGCCCGTGAACGCCAGCACGGCCTGCCTGCCGTCCTTGCCGACGAGCTTGGGCAGCGCCATCTCGCTCTCCTTCTCCTGCCGCAGCCCGTGCTCGCCGACCTCGGACTCGGTCAGCAGGGCGACGACGGGGACCAGGAGCCGGGCCCCGGTGAGCACGGCCAGCACGTCGGCCGGGCCTGCCGTGCCGTCCTGGTAGGAGGCGAGCGCGGCGGCCAGCGCGGGCGCGGCGCGTCCGTCGTCGTCCGGGTCGAGAGGTCGCGGGATGGTCGGCACAGTGCCCGACACTACCCTCGCCCCCGGCCGGCGCCCGAACACACCCGCCCGCCCTCCACCGGCTCCGGCGCCCGAGCGGCTCACTGGATCGCTGTGAGCGCGGCGTTCCTGGCCTGGATGTCGTCCTGGGTCTCCGGCACCATCATGCCCAGGTTGTCGCTGATCTGTACCTTGACGTCGACCAGCTCGCGGTGCTTCTCCTCGTAACGGCGGAAGGCCTGCCGGTGGTCTTCTCCGGCCGCCAGCTCCGTGGCGAGCAGGTAGGCGCCGGTCAGGGCCAGCTCAGCCCCGGCCCCCGAGGTGGGGGAGGCGCAGTAGGCGGCGTCGCCCACGAGGGCCACCCGGCCGGCCGACCACGACGGCATGCGCACCTGGCTCAGGGCGTCGAAGTAGAGGCCGGGGTCGGCCAGCGCGCCGTCGAGGAGCTGCGGCGCCCGCCACGAGGTCTCGCCGGCGAAGCTCTCCTTCAGCAACCGGCGCTGCTCGCCCAGGTCGTGGTGGTCGTAGTCCATCGGCTCCGGACGCCGGAACATGAAGTACGCCTTGGCCTGGGCGTGGTTGCCCGAGCGGTAGATCCCCACCATCTTGCCCGGCGTGTTGAACATCGTGATCGTACGGTCCACGCCGAGGGCGGCATCGGCGTCGCCGAAGGCGAAGTAGTAGCCCTTGTAGTCGAGGAAGTCCGACTCCGGCCCGAAGGCCAGGCGCCGTACGTCGGAATGCAGGCCGTCCGCGCCGATGACCAGGTCGAACCGGCCGGTGCCGCCGCTGTGGAAGCCGACCGTCACGCCGTCGGAGTCCTGCGCCAGGCTCCTGATCGAGTCTCCGAAGACGTAGTCGACGTCGTCCTTGGTCACGTCGTGCAGGATCTCCACGAGGTCACCGCGCATGATCTCGATGTCGTTCGCGAGCTGCACGCCGGCCACCCGCTGCCCCGCGGCGTCCACGAACCGCAGCTCGCGCACATCGGCCACCGCCGCCCGGATCCGCGGCAGGACGCCCATGCGCTCGACCACGTCCAGCGCCTGGTCGCGCACGTCCACGCCTTGGCCGCCGACCCGCAGCCCGGACGTCCGCTCGACCACCGTGCTCCGGAAACCGTGCCTGGTCAGCCAGTAGGCCAGGGTCTGCCCGGCGATGCCGGCCCCCGAGATCAGAACGTTCTTGCTCACTGCCACTCCAAAGGTGTCGTCGTCGATGACGCACGCGGGGAACACCGGCCGGTGCGAAAGAAGGTGCGGGAGAAGGTGCGGGAGAAACAGGCCGGCTCAGCGGTCGGCATCGGGCCGGGCGGAGAGATCATGACGAAGAGTCACCACCATCCGGCGGGGGGCCGTCATCCGCCCGCAGCCGCCGGGCGATCGCGTCGATGTCGCCCCACTCGGCGCGTTCGCCGTCCAACGGGGCGAGCCGCCCGTCCGCGAGCAGGTCCAGCAGATAGGCCAGGTCGGGCCCGAACCGGTCGCCGGCCCAGAATCCCTCGATGGCGCGCCGCCGCCCGACCAGCTGGTACGGGACGAACGTGGTCGGCTGCCCCGAGCTCGCGCCCACCTGCTGGATGAGGCCGTCCTCGGCCAGCAGGTCGAAGGCCTGTGCCAGCGCCGGGCCGCCGACCGAGTCGATCACGCCGTGCACAGGCGCGGACACCTGGTCCAGCCCGGTGACCACCTCGTCGGCGCCCAGGGCCACCAGCCGCTCCTGGCTGCCGTGATCACGTACCGCGGCGATGACGTGCGCGCCGGCGAGCCGGCCCAGCTGAACGGCGAAGTGTCCGACCGCGCCCGCGGCTCCGGTGACCAGCAGGCGGCGGCCGGTCAGGGCGCCCAGCCGCCGGATGGCCCGCAGCGCGCTCACCCCGGCACCAGCAGGACGCCGGCCTGGCCGGGGTCGACCCGCTGCGGCACGATCGCCAGCTCGTGCGTGGGTACGGCACGCAGCTGCGCCCAGGCGTTCCCCGTCGCCAGTGTGGCCACCCGGGTGCCCGGCGCGGGACCGGTGCCGTCGTCGGCCGCCCGCCGCACCACGCCCACCGCGTCGAATCCCGGGATGCTCCCCGGCGGCAACGTGGCCGCGTGGTCGAGGTTGCGGGCGACCAGGGTGAAACACTCCACCTCGATCACCACGTCGCCGGCCTGCGGGACCGGCTCCGGGGCCTGGCCTGAGCGCACACCCGTGGCGGTGTCGGGGGCGCTGAGCAGCGCATGCATGGAGCCTCTCCCAGCTCGTGGTACTGAAATATGCGTTCCACTTAAAGATATGGAATGCCCATTTCAGATGTCAACCCAGCCGCTCAGGAAGCCCCAGGCCCTGATCACAGGCTGACCACGCCGGGAGGATTCGTCGTCAGTGGCGGGTGATGGCCGCGACCGGGCCGCCGCCCGAGGGGCCCTGGTGGACGGCGGCGACCGAGACGAACACCGCCGGGTCGCCCGTCACCGAGGCCGCCACCCCGCCCACCGCCGCCTTGATCTGCCGGTGCCAGTGGACGTCGGAGTCGTCCAGCATGATGTTGCGCCTGCCACGTACCCGGCCCGAGGGGTCGGCCTCGCACTTCATGAAGACGTTCACCAGGCGGTCGCCCAGGTCGGAGGGGTGCGGGCGGTCGGGCAGCGCCAGACCGGAGTCACGGATCGCCGCCCAGATGCCGTCGGCGTCCAGGGCGTCCTTCATGACGCTGTGGCCGATCCGGTAGCGGCCGCCGATCCCCCGTACGTTGCCGACCAGCACGATCTGGGCGCGGTCCAGCTCCACCCCCGAGGAGCAGGAGGCGACCGACGAGTACAGGGACAGGTCCTTGTGGATCTGGTCGGCCCGGGGCGGCTCGATCTCGCCGAGGGCGACGGCGATGCCGAGGGCGGTGGTGGAGTTCGACAGGTCCATGGACGGGCCGGTCTCCTCGATGGCCGTGTCCTGGCCGCGGCTCCTCGCCTCCGTGATGGTGGCGAGGGTGAGCAGCGGGGTCTTGGTCTGGACGTAGTGCACGTCGCGCGGGTCGTCGATGCCGGCGATCTTCATGGCCTCCCGGACACCCGCCGCGACCTTCTCCACCATGGCGGGGCGGCCGATGTCCTCCGGCAGGATCACGTCGCTCATCGCGACGCCGACGGACACGCGCGGCTCGTCCGACGGGACGGCCGCGGCCGGGTCGAGGGTGGCGAAGATCGTGGCGTGCGGGCTGAGGACGCCGTCGGTGCCTCCGGACCACACCAGGGGTACGGTCTCGGGGGCCGGGTGGCCCTTGGCCGCCAGCACGTCACGGAAGGCGCGGTCGGCGAGGATGCGGGTGTAGTCGTTCACGCCGCCGTTGCCCTCGGTCTTGCCGACGACGGCCAGCACCCGGTGCGCCTCGATGACGCCGGCGTCGATGAGCCGTTCCAGGCCGGAGGCGTCGGTCACGCTCTCGATCGGCACCTTGCGCACTTCTGTCGGATCCGGCATTGGTCGCCCCTTCTCCACCCCTGCCCCGGTCGCTTTCCCGGGGCGAGATACCCGGCCGCCCGGCGGGCGCGTCTTCGGCCCGCGCAAACATCAGGCCAAACCCGCCGGTCCGTCCCTGGCGACGCTACTCACTGCCGCACCGCCCCTTCATGGGCAATATCCGCCAATATCTGCCAATGTCTGAACATCTCGGGACGGCCGGGTGGAGGGCGGGGCGGGCGGTAAGGTCGCGGCTGTGATGCGTGAAGCGGCCGTCAACGGAGTCAAGCTGTCCTTCCGCGAGGAGGGTGATCCCACGTCCCCCGCGCTCGTGCTCCTGCACGGGCGCACCGCCGACCACAACGACTGGAACGGCATCACCCAGCACTTCGCCGCCCGCCATCACGTCATCGCGCCCGACCTGCGCGGCCACGGAGCCAGCGAGCACCCCGGCTCCTACGCCGTCCCCGACATGGCCGACGACGTCGCGGCCCTGATCCAGCACCTGGGGATCGGCAGCGCCGTGGTCGTGGGCCATTCGCTGGGCGGGGTCGTCGCGTGCCTGCTGACCATCCGCCATCCCGGGCTGGTGGGGCGGCTGGTGCTGGAGGACCCGCCGCAGCCGTACCCGCTCCAGGGCCGCGCGCCGGTCGAGGAGGACGACTCGACGGGGTTCGACTGGCGGATGGTGCACGAGACGGAGCGGCAGCTCGTCACCCCGGACCCGGCCTGGCGCGACGCGCTGCGAGGGATCGCGGCGCCGGCCCTGGTGCTGTCGGGCGGGACGGCGAGCCCGTTCCGTTCGGAGCTGGTGGCCGAGCTGATCCCGGGCGCCCGCCTGGTCACGATCGAGGCCGGGCACCTCGTGCACGTCTCGGCGCGGCGGGAGTTCCTGCGCGCGGTGGACGACTTCCTGGCCGAGCCGGGCGCGTGACGGCGTACGTGGAGATGGGCCGCGTCAGCTCAGGCAGGCACGGAACACCTGGGTCAGCCGGCTGACCACCTCCTCGCGCGTCCCGGGCGTGATCGGCCCGAACAGGTGGCGGAACCGCCCGCTCCCCAGGACGATCACCGTGGCGAGCGAGGCGCGCAGTTCGGCCTCGTCGCCACCCAGCCTGGTCCTCAGCGGCTCCAGGATCGCCGTGCGGACCCGGTCGTGGGCCAGCTCGCGGATCTGCGGGCTGGACGCCGAGCGCTCCAGCGTGGCCAGGACGGGGCTGTCGCCCTCGGCGGCGAGCCGGTCGGCCACGTACTCGGCCAGCCGCACGGCCAGGTCCTCTCCCTCGTCCAGCACACCGGGGAAGCGCCCCTGCTGCGCCAGGACCTCGGCGAACAGCTCCTTCTTGGAGCCGAAATACCGGTTGATGAGGGCGATGTTGGCGTTCGCCGCGGCGCCCAGCATGCGCATGGTCACCTCGTCGTACCCGTGCTCGGCGAACAGGCGGCAGGCCGCGTCGAGAATGCGCCTGCGGGTGCCCTCCCGGCTCCTTGGTTCCACGCACACGACGATAGGGCGCACCGGCCACGTGTACGTCCCCTGACGGAGTGAATGCCGGGGAAGATGGATTACGGGTGGGTATCTTCTACGGTGCGTGGCGTGACCGTAATGTCATAAAGATCCGCCAGGGTGGAGGGGTGGCAACGAGGCTCGGCGATCACATGCGGGAACGGGTGGCGGCGTTCGGGCACATGGGGCCGGCGATCGTCCAGTCGGCCGTCGGCGCCGGGCTGGCCTGGACGGCGGCCATCCACCTGCTCGGCCATCCGCGGCCGTTCTTCGCGCCCATCTCCGTGCTCATCTGTCTCGGTGTCGGCCTCGGCCAGCGGCTGCGCCGTGTGATCGAGCTGGTGGTCGGCGTCAGCCTCGGCGTCGGCGTCGGCGACCTGCTGGTCGCCTGGATCGGCTCCGGCGCGTGGCAGCTCGCCCTCGTCGTCGCCCTGGCCATGGGCACGGCGACGCTCCTGAACGGCGCGCCGCTGTTCGTGGCCCAGTCCGGCTCGTCGGCGGTGCTCGTCGCCACGCTCGTGCCGGGAGCCGGCGGAGGCGGACTCGACCGGATGCTCGACGCCCTGACCGGAGGCGTCATCGCCATCGCCGCGGTGGCGCTGCTGCCGATCAGCCCGTTCACGCTCGCGGCCAGGCACGCCTCCGCGGTGCTCGACGCGCTGTCCACGGTCCTGGAACGGGCGGCCGACGCCATCGAGCGGGGCGACGCCGACCTGGCCGCCGAGGCGCTGGCCGTGGGGCGCGGCACCCAGTCGACCGTCGAGGACTTCCAACAGGCGCTGGTCACCAGCAAGGAGGTCGCCCTCGTCTCCCCGCTGCACTGGCACCGCCGCACCCGGCTCGCCCGCTACCAGAAGGCCTCCGTCCCGATCGACCACGCGCTGCGCAACGCCCGGGTGCTGGCCCGACGCACCCTGGCGTCGCTGGGCGAGGCCACCCCGCCGCCCGTCTCGCTGGCCGCCTCCATGCGCGAGGTGTCGGAGGCGGCACTGCTGCTGCAGCTGGAGCTGGCGGCGGGCCGCGACCCCGTCCTGACCCGGCAGGCGCTCACCGCGACCGCCGGGCGGCAGCGGCCCGAGCGGCTCGGCTTCTCCGCCGACGTCATCGTGGCCCAGCTCCGGTCGATCGTGGTGGACCTGATGCTGGCCACCGGCGCCGACCCCGAGACGGCCGGCGCCGCCCTCGCCCCGGTCGAGGGCCCCGGCACGACGACCGACACGACGACCGACGCGGAGAACTAGCCGGATGACAGCCGCTTGAGGCGGGTGACCGCCTCGTCGATGACCTCGTCCTTCTTGCAGAAGGCGAACCGGACGAAGTGGCCGCCCCGCTCCGGATGGTCGTAGAAGACCTGCGTCGGGATGGCGACCACGCCGGCCAGCTCCGGCAGCCGGCGCGTCAGCTCCAGCCCGTCGGTGAAGCCCAGCGGCCGGATGTCGGTCTGCACGAAGTACGTGCCCGCGGGCCGCAGCACCTCGAACCCCGCCGCCGCCAGCCCCTCCATCAGCCGGTCGCGCTTGTGCTGGAGCCCGGCCCGCAGCTCCGCCACCCACGCCAGCTCGTGACGCAGGCCGTGGGCGACCGCGAGCTGCCACGGCGCGCTCGCGGTGAACGTCAGGAACTGCTTGACCGTCGTCACCGCCCGCACCAGCTCCACCGGCGCGCACACCCAGCCGGTCTTCCATCCCGTGACCGAGAACGACTTGCCCGCCGAGGAGATCATCACCGTGCGCTCGCGCATGCCGGGCAGCGTCGCCAGCGGCACGTGCTCCACCCCGTCGAACGTCAGGTGCTCGTACACCTCGTCGGTGATCGCGATCAGCTCCCGCTCCTGGCAGAGCTCCGCGATGACCGTCAGCTCCTCGCGCGTGAACACGGTGCCCGTCGGGTTGTGCGGGGAGTTGACCAGGATCGCGCGGGTGCGCGGGGTGACGGCGGCGCGCAGCTCGGCGGGGTCGAAGGTGAACCGCCCCTCGACCGGGCGCAGCGTCACCGCGGTCAGCCGTGCCTGGGCCAGCGCGATCGAGGCGGCGTAGGAGTCGTAGTACGGCTCGAACGCGATGACCTCGTCGCCCGGCTCGCACAGCGCCAGGACGGCCGCCGCGATGGCCTCGGTCGCGCCGACCGTCACGAGCACCTCGCCGTCGGCGGCGTAGCCGAGGCCGTAGTGGGCGGCCCGGTGCTCCGAGACGGCCTGCCGCAGCTCGGGCACGCCGGGGCCGGGAGGGTACTGGTTGGCGCCGGACCTGACGGCCCGCACCGCCTCCTCCAGCATCGAGGCGGGCCCGTCGGTGTCGGGGAATCCCTGCCCCAGGTTGATCGAGCCCGTACGCAGGGCCAGCGCGCTCATCTCGGCGAAGATCGTGGTGCCGAACGCGCGCATCCGCGAAACGAGTGGTTCCCTCACGGCACCACCTTAGTGTCCATGCCCCCGCGACCGGCGGCTGCTGCTCTAGTCTCGACTCCGTGATCACCCGGGTCCTGCTCTCCCTCGCCCTGACGCTCACCCCGCCGACTCCCCCGGCGCCCACCCCGCAGACCACCCCGGAGGCCACCCCGGAGGCCGGCGTCCAGGCCGGGATCGAGACCGGACAGTGCCCCGTCGCCGTGCCGCCGGGGACCACGTGCGGGTTCCTCGTGGTCCCCGAGCGCCGCGACGCGCCCGGCCGCACCATCAAGGTCGGGTACGCCGTCCACCGCTCCACCGCCCCCGCCCGCAGGCCCGACCCGGTCGTCTACATGAGCGGCGGCCCCGGCTCCTCGTCGCTGCAGCTCACCGGCTTCCTCAGCCAGATGTTCCCCGACCGCGACGTGGTGACGATCGAGCAGCGCGGCGGCAAGTACTCCTGGCCCCGGCTCGGCTGCCCCGAGCTGGCGCAGGCCATGCTCGACCGCCTCACCCGGCCCGCCTCCCCCTTACCCCCCGCCGAGGCGGCCGCGCAGTGCCGCACCCGGCTCGAACAGCAGGGCGTGGACCTGCGCGGCTACACCACCAAGGAGATCGCCGCCGACGTCGTCGCCCTGCGCGGCGCCCTCGGCTACCCCTCCTGGAACCTGTTCGGCGTCAGCTACTCCACCCGCGTCATGGTGGACGCCGCCGCGGCCGACCCCGGGGCCGTGCGGTCCGTGCTGCTCGACTCGTTCCTGCCGCAGAGCGTGCCCTGGTACGACGACGTCCGGCGCAACCTCGACGACACCCTCGCCCACCTCGGCCTGAAGGACCGCTTCGACGCGGCGGTCAGGCGGCTCGACGCGACACCCGCACGGGTCACCACCGTGGACCCGCTGCGCGGCGCCGAGGTGCGGGCCCGCCTGGACGGCGGCGACGTGGCGACCCTGATGGCCGAGGCGCTGCACGAGACCGGCGTGATCGCCGTCTCCGCCTCGCTGGTCACCGCCCTGGCGAACGGGCACGACGAGCCGCTGCGCCCCCTCACCGACGCGGTCGGCGACGGCCTCACCTCCCACGAGCTCGGCCTGTACGAGGCGGTGCAGTGCCAGGACGAGATCCCCTCCAACGGCTTCGCCGCCCCGTCGCGCCTGTTCACGGTGGACGTCGACAAGGCCGTCTGCGACGCCTGGAAGCTGCCCGCCGCCAAGCCGTCCGCCGCCACCACGCAGGCCCCGGTCCTCGTCGTCGCCGGCCGGTTCGACCCCACCACCCCGCCCCGCACGAGCGAGCCCGCCGCGCGGGCGCTGCCGCACGCCCGGTACGCCGAGTTCGACGGCGTCGGGCACGCGGTCTTCCTGACCAGCACGTGCGCCCGCGAGCGCATGGCCGCCTTCGTCGCCGACCCCGCCTCGGCCGGGACCGGCTGCGCCCGCCCCGAGACCGGTGTGCCGCCCCGGCTGGCCGCCGCCGACCTGCGTGTGACCGGCGCCCCGTACGCGATCTCGAAGGCGCCCTGGCTGGCGGCCCCGCTCGCGCTGTTCGCCCTCGTCGCGCTCGCCCAGCTCGTCGCGGGCGCATTGCGCGGCCGGGCGCTCACCGCCTTCGCCGGCCTGGCCGGGGTCGCGTCCGCCGGCCTGCTCGCGCAGTCGGCGTACGGGCTGGTCAGCCGGAACGAGACCGCCCTCGCCGTCGGCCTGCCCGCCGCCGTCGAGGCGTACGGCTGGCTGGCGGCCGTCGCGGTCGCGCTCACCCTCGCGAGCCTCGTCGTGCGCCGGACCCTCGGGCAGGCTGGAGCGGCCCTCGTCGGGGCAGGATTCCTCGTATGGTGGTTTGCCTGGTTCCTGTGACATGGGGGGATTCGTCCTGGCTGCCGTGACCCGCATCCGCGCGCTCGACGCCCTCCGCGGCTTCGCGGTGGCCGGGATCATGCTCGTCAACACCTGGCAGCACACGCCCCACAAACCGCGCACCGGCCTCGACACCACGATCGAGATCCTGTTCCAGAGCCACTTCTACCCGATCTTCTCGCTGCTGTTCGGCATCAGCTTCGTGCTGTTCCTCCAGCGGGCCGGCCGGTTGAGGCTGCTGCCGCGCCTGTTCTGGCTGTTCTGCTTCGGCATCGCCCAGCACGCCTTCTACCAGGGCGAGGTGCTGACCGACTACGCCTTCTACGGCCTCGTCCTGCTGCTGCCCGCCTCGTTCCTGTCCGGCGGGGCGCCGATCCTGCTGCTCTCGGCCGGCGTGATCACCTGGGGAGTCCTCACCGGCGGCGGGATCATGCTCATCCCCGGCCTGTTCCTGCTCGGCATGGCCCTCATGCAGCTCCGCCCGCCCGCGTGGCTGCTCCCGCCCGTCCTCGCGGTCAGCGCCCTCGCCTCCGCCCTGCTCTCCGGAGCCTGGATGACCAGCGGCGACTGGGCCAACGGCCCCCGTGACCCCCGCGTCTGGATCGTCTACACCCTCGCCACGCTCGCCGGCGCCGCCGCCTTCTCCACCGGGTTCCTGCTGCTCCTGCGCACCCGCTGGGGCGATCCGCTGTCGGCCGTCCTCGAACCGCTCGGCCGGATGGCGCTCACCAACTACCTCACCGGCACCGCCGTGGTCGTCCTCACCGCCCCCCTCGTGGCCGCCGACCCCACCCGCTGGTCGGTCGTGGCCGTCGCCGCCCTCACCGTCACCGCCCAGGCCCTGTTCGGCCGCTGGTGGCTGGCCCGCCACCGGTACGGCCCGATGGAGTGGATCTGGCGCTGCCTGACCTGGTTCCGCCGGGTGCCCAACCGGCTAGAGTCGGGCCGTGACCACCATCGCCCTGTGCCAGATCCCGGTCTCCCCTGACCCGCAGGCCAACCTCAAGAGGGTCCGCGAGGCGCTGGCCCGCGCCGAGGGCGCGGACCTGGCGATCTTCCCCGAGGCGACGCTCACCCGCTACGGCAGGCGCATCACCGAGCTGGCCGAGCCGCTCGACGGGCCGTTCGTCACCGGCCTGGCCGAAGCGGCGCGCGAGCACGGCACCGCCGTGATCGCCGGGGTGTTCGAGCCGGGCGGCGGCGGCGACGGGCGGGTCCACAACACCGCCGTGGCGCTCGACGCCGGCGGCGAGCTCAGGGCCGCCTACCGCAAGATCCACCTGTTCGACTCGTTCGGCGCCAGGGAGTCGGAGCTGGTCGCCCCCGGCTCCGAGCCGGCCGTCGTCGAGCTCGCCGGGCTGCGCGTCGGCCTCGTCACCTGCTACGACCTGCGCTTCCCCGAGCTGACCCGGGCACTGGTCGACCGGGGCGCCGACCTGTTCGCGGTCATCGCCGCCTGGGGGTCGGGGCCGCTCAAGGAGGACCACTGGGTCACGCTGGTCCGCGCCCGCGCCCTGGAGAACACCATGTGGACGGCCGCCGTCGGCCAGGCCCCCAACCCGGCCGAGTCGTCCGACGGGTTCGGCGTCGGCCGCAGCATGCTCGTCGACCCCCTCGGCGTCGCCCGCGCCGACCTGGGCGCGGCCCCCGGCGTCCAGCTCGTCACGGTCGACGCCGAGACCACCGCCGCGGCCCGCGCGACACTCCCCTGCCTCGAACATCGCATTCTCGGGGTCAACAGATCGTAAAATGAGCACGTGAGCAGAACGCACATGCAGAAGGTGGTCCCACCGCGTCTGCTCGTCCCCTACCTCTCGGGCAAGCGCACGGTGATCTCCGGGTACGTCTACCGCGTGCAGGACTGCGCGCGGCTGACCACGCCCCGCGAGCTCTACCTCGGGCTCGACCTGTCCTTCGACGGGTCCGAGCTCACCGCCGAGGTGCCCGAGTTGTATGTGATGCGGTGGTACGCCCGCGACGTCGACAGCTACGTCGTCCCCTACGGCCCGCACATGGGCGGCGACTGGAGCGACGTGGCACCGTTCGCCGGCAACGGCTTCACCACCTCGACGCACCACGTGGTGCCCCAGTTCCACACCGTCCCCATGCCGATCCCGGCCGGCGCCGAGATCGTCCACCTCACCGACGAGGACGAGCGCCCCTTCGCCGCCTACGACGGGCTGACCTGGCGGCCGGCCGCATGAACGACGAGCTCACCCCCGTGGCCTCCGGGTTCATCGCCCGCTTCGGCGAGCACACCCTGCCCGCCGCGCTCGGCCCCGACAGCGACCAGGTCGTCCTGTTCAGCGAGGAGGAGCTCGACGGGTTCGAGGCGGCCTCCGGCTACTGGCGGCGCGAGGTCGGCCGCGACGAGCTGGAATGGCTCGTCCTCATCCGCACCGTCGGCGCCTTCGGCGGCGAGCCGTGCGTCGTCCTCGACGAGGACGACGACGGCCTGCACATCGCCTACCTCGGCCACAGCGGCATGAAGGCCGAGGCGCTCGGCTACTGGATGGTCGACCACGGCGCCTACGAGGTCGTCGTGCCCCGTGAGGAGGTCGTCTCCATCCGCGTCGAGCGCATCCCGGTCCCCTAGCGACCGGACACGGCGCCGCTCAGGCGCCCAGGTGACGATAACGGGACAGGCGGCCCGCCAGCCTGTCCCCCGTGGGCTGCCCGAGCAGCCCCGCGATCTCGTGCTCGAGCGCCCGCCCCACCCGCTCGCAGAACGCCCGGTGCTCGTACGCGGCGTCCGGCCGCTCCGGGATCACCCGGTCCACGATCCCCGAGCGGCGCAGGTCCGTGGCCCGCACCCCCTGCGCCTGGGCGATCTCCGGGGCGAAGTCCACCGACCGGTAGAGGATCGCCGAGGCGCCCTCCGGCGGCAGCGGCGACAACCACGCGTGCTGCGCGCACAACACCCGGTCCGCCGGCAGCAACGCCAGCGCCGCGCCCCCCGCGCCCTCGCCCAGCAGCAGGCAGACCGTCGGCGCGTCCAGCGTCACCATGTCGGCCAGGCAGCGGGCGATCTCCCCCGCCAGCCCGCCCTCCTCGGCCGCCTTCGACAGCGCCGCCCCCGCCGTGTCGATCACCGTCACCAGCGGCAGCCCCAGCTCCGACGCCAGCCGCATGCCGCGCCGCGCGATCCGCAGCCCCGCCGGACCCAGCGGCGCGCTGGACCGCTGGCTGCGCCGGTCCTGCCCCAGCACCACCGCCGGCGCCTCGCCGAACCTCGCCAGCGCCAGCAGCAGCCCCGGGTCGTTCTCCCCCGCGCCGGTGCCGTTCAGCGGAGTCACGTCCGCGGCGGCCAGCTTCAGCAACGACCGCACCCCCGGCCGGTCGTCACGCCGCGACCGGCTGATCGCCTCCCACGCCTCGACCGGCCGCAGGTCCTCCTCCGGCGGCTCGCCCGGCGACAGCCCCGCCGTGTCCGCGCACAGCACCGACAGCGCCCGCGCGGCCAGCTCCCGCGCGTCCTCCGCCGGCACCACCGCGTCCACCAGGCCGTGCCGGAACAGGTTCTCCGCGAGCTGCACCCCCTCCGGGAACGGATAGCCGTGCAGCGCCTCGAACACCCTCGGCCCCAGGAACCCGATCAGCGCCCCCGGCTCCGCCGCCGTCACATGACCCAGCGACCCCCACGAGGCGAACACCCCGCCCGTCGTCGGATGACGCAGATACACCACGTGCGGCAGCCCCGCCGCCCGGTGCGCCTGCACCGCCGCGGTGATCTTCACCATCTGCACGAACGCGACCGCGCCCTCCTGCATCCTGGTGCCGCCCGAGGCCGGCGCCGCCAGCAGCGGCAGCCGCTCCCGCTCCGCCCGCTCCACCGCCGAGGTGATCCGCTCGGCCGCCGCCACGCCGATCGACCCCGCCATGAACGAGAACTCGCTCGCCACCACCGCCACCCGCCGCCCGTCCAGCAGCCCCTCACCGGTGATCACCGACTCGTCGTAGCCCGACTTGGCCCGCGCGACGGCCAGCTCCTCGGCGTAGGAGGAGCCCGGCGCGGCCGGATCGGCGGGCGGCACGTCCCACGACGTCCACGACCCCTTGTCGAGGACCGTTTCGATCAGCGTGCGCGCGTCCGGACGGCTCACCAGGGCTCCTTCGTGTCGAGCACTATGGCTCCTTCGTGTCGAGCACCGCTGCAATGTTGACGCACATGTTGTCGACGCAAATCCTGTTGACGCTGATTCGGGTGACACACATGCTGACGCACGAACGCGCCGGCCGGTGCCACCGACCGGCGCTCAACTCTCGCGCTCCTCCAGCCAGGCGAGCACCGCGTCCCCGTCACCGCCCAGGGCCGGCGGCGGCCTGTGCCGCACCACCTCCAGCCCCTCGAAACGCAGCGGCGGGCCGGGCAGCTCGATCCGGCCCAGCACCGGATGCTCCACCTCCACCAGCAGGCCCTGCGACCGGGTCTGATCCCAGGTGTAGACCTCGTCCAGCGAGCGGATCGCGCCCGCCGGCACCCCCACCTCGGCCAGCCGCGCCAGCCAGTGCCCCCGGTCGTGGGCGGCCAGCGCCCGCTCCATGTCCGCGATCAGCTCCTCGCGGTGCGCCCACCGCTCCCGGTTGGAGGCGTAGCGCGGCTCGCCGGGATCGATGCCCAGCAGCGCGGCCACCTTGCGCCACTGGCCGTCGTTGGCCGCCGCGATCTGCAGCACGCCGTCCGCGCAGCGGAACGAGCCGTACGGGGCGATCGAGACGTGGTGGTTGCCGGCCGCCGCCGGGACCTTTCCGCCGACCGTCCACGCCGTGCCGTGGTAGGAGTGCACCCCGGCCACCGCCGCCAGCAGCGACGTGCGCACCACCCGCCCCCTGCCGGTCCGCTCGCGCTCGTACAGCGCCGCCACCACGCCGTACGCGCCGTGGATGCCGGCGAGCAGGTCGGCGATCGACGCGCCCACCCGGTACGGCTCGTCCGGCGAGGGGCCGGTCAGCGACATCAGGCCCGCCTCGCCCTGGGCGATCTGGTCGTAGCCCGGCCGGCCGCCCTCCGGCCCGTCGTGGCCGAAACCGGTGATCGACAGGACGACCAGGCGCGGGTTGAGCTCGTGCAGGCGCTGCACCGGGAAGCCGAGCCGGTCGAGCACGCCGGTGCGGAAGTTCTCCACCAGGACGTCGCACTGCCGGACGAGCCGCTCGATCAGCTCCTTGCCCTCCGCCGACTTCAGGTCGACGGTGATGGACTCCTTGTTCCGATTCGCCGCCAGGAAATACGTCGAAATATCGTGATCAGGGCCGACGAACGGCGGCCCCCAGCCCCGCGACTCGTCCCCGCCCTCCGGATGCTCCACCTTGATCACCTTCGCGCCCAGGTCCCCCAGCATCTGAGCGGCGTGCGGCCCCGCCAGCGCCCTGGACAGATCCAGCACCACGATGTCGTCGAGAGGTCCGAGCAAGGTTCATCCTCCAGCACGAGTTCCGGGGGTGAAAGGACCATTCTCCTCCCATTCCCCCTGCCTCACCTACTCTGGGTGCGTGCAATCTCTGACCGGCCGCATCGGGAGGCTGGACCCGTCGTGCGGGCCGGTCCGGCTGGTCGCCGTCGACGGCCCGGCCGGGTCGGGCAAGACCACGTACGCCCGGCGCCTCGCCGCCGCCCTCGGCTGCCAGGTCGTCCACAGCGACCACTTCCCCGTGCCGTGGGAGGAAGGACCGGGCCCGTGGTTCGCCGCGCTGGAGGAGGGCGTGCTGCGCCCGCTCGCCGCCGGCCGTCCCGGCGCGTACCGCCGCTACGACTGGACGCGCGGCGCGTACGCCGAGACCGTCACCGTGCCCGTGGCGCCCGTGCTGGTCGTCGAGGGCGTCGGCACGGCCCGCCGCTCCGCCGCCCCGCTGATCGCGTTCACCGTGTGGGTCGAGGCGCCGCGCGACGTGCGGCTGCGGCGGGTGCTCGAACGCGACGGGGCCGAGCTGGAGCCGCGCTGGCACGCCTGGTTCGACGCGGAGGAGAAGTGGTTCGCCGAGGACGGCACCCGCGAGCGCGCCGACTTGGTGCACCGCACCTGAGCGGGCGCTGCCGGGTCGCCGCCTTTACAAAGTAGATTACGAGTCGAGGGCGCCGCTCATGCGCAGGAGCGTGTAGGCCGCCACCGATCCCGAGTCGGTGACCTCCCCCGCGCCGACCATGGCCTCGAACTCCGCCCGGCTCACCCACCGCTGCCGCATGTCCTGCTCGGTGTGCTCCCTGCGCGCAGGCCCCGGTTCGAGCCGCGTCGCCAGGTAGACGTGCATCTGCTGGGTGGCCACCCCGTGGGCGTTGTCCAGCGCGCCCAGCCACCGCCAGTGCGCCGCGCGCAGCCCCGTCTCCTCCGCCAGCTCCTTCCTCGCCTCCTCCTCGCGGCTGCTCGCCTCCGCCGAGCCCTGCGGGAAGCTCCACGTCCGGCGGCGCACCGGGTAGCGGTACTCCTCGACGAGGTGGAAGCCGCCGCGCTCCATCGGGATGACCAGCACGAAGTCCGGCTTGTCCATGTAGGCGTACAGGCCGCGCGAGCCGTCGGGCCGCTCGATCTCGTCCTCGCGGACGACCATCCACGGGTTGGAGTAGACGACCTTCGAGGAGATCTGCCGGATCGTGTGACCGTCCGTCACAGGTCGTCCACCTCCGCGTGGGTACGGCCGCCCGACAGCCGCGCGTACCCCGGCCCCCGGTCGAAGAAGCGGCCGGTGCTCGGCCGCAGCCGCGCCCGCAGCTCCGCCGTGCCCTCCTCGTCGATGCGGTCGCCGTCCAGCACCACGCCGTAGTCGCCGAGCGCGCCCGCGATCGACACCCTGCCGTCGCGCACGTCCGCCGCCACCGCCCTCGGGTCGCGATCGTACGGCGAGCCCCACCCGCCGCCGCCCGTCGTCCGGATGCGGATCACCTCGCCCGCCTGCACCGGGTAGTCGTCCACCAGACCGTCCATCTCCTTGCCGGCGATCTCCACCCGGAACGGCCGGCCGGCCAGGCCGCCGTTGACGCCCCAGCACGACAGGATGGACCGGTCGGCGATCGACATGTACGAGGCGTCGCGCAGCATCCGGATGTGCTTGTCGTAGCCGAGCCCGCCCCGGAACAGGCCCGGCCCGCCCGAATCGCACGCCAGCGCCAGCCGCTCCACCCGGAACGGCCAGCGCGCCTCGGCGAACTCCACCGGGATGTTACGCGAGTCGGGCACCACATGGATGGTGTCCTCGCCGTCGGCGTACCACCGGCCGCCGGAGCCCCCGCCCAGGACCTCCCGCATGAGGTACGGCACGCCGTCCGCGCCGACGCCGTGAACGCCGGTGTAGCGGATCGTCTCCTGGTCGGCCGGCATGCGCCCGCCCGTGGCCTTGGCCAGCACGCCGGCCAGGACGCCCAGCAGGCGCAGGATGACGAACGTGCGGGCGTTGGTCGGGGCCGGGAAGACCGGCGTGAGCAGCGTGCCCTTCTCGGGGAAGACCATGTCGATCAGCGGGACGACGCCCTCGTTGACGTCGAGCTCGGCCATCCGCTCCGGCGAGTCGGCGAGGTTGCGCAGGATCGGGGCGAGCCACTTCTTCAGGAAGACGCCGTCGGCGTAGTCTCCCGCGTGGTTGATCGGCCCCTTCGCCTGCGGCGACGTACCGGTGAAGTCGATCGTCAGCGGGGTGCCGGCCTCGTGGTCCACGGTCAGCGTGATCCGCTGGGCGTGCAGGCGGGGCTCGTCCACGCCGTCGTGCTCGGCGTAGTCCTCCCACACGTACACACCCTCGGGGATCTTGGACAGCAGCTCCCGGCGGAACGTCTCCGTGGTCTTGCCGATGATCGCGTCGAAGCACTCCTCGACGGCGGCCCGGCCGTACCTGTCGAACAGCTCGCCGAGGCGGCGCGCGCCCATGAGGCAGGCCGAGCACTCGGCGTCGAGATCGCCGGCCAGCGAGTCCGGCATGCGGGAGTTGCGGGTCATGATGCGCAGCGCGGCCTCGTTCGGCACGCCCTGGTCGCGCAGCTTGATCGGCGGGACCATCAGGCCCTCCTCATACACGCTGCGCGCGTGCGAGGGCATCGAGCCGGGCACGGAGCCGCCGATGTCGTCGTGATGACCGAACGCCTGCACGAACGCCACGACCTCGTCCTCGTGGAAGACCGGGACGGTCACGCACAGGTCCGGCAGATGGCCGATGCCGCCCTCGGACAGGTAGACGTCGTTGTGGAAGTAGACGTCGCCCGGCCGCATCGTCTCGACCGGGAAGTCACGCACGACCGGCTGGACCAGCGCGCTGTAGGAGCGGCCGGTCAGCTTGCGCAGCCGCACGTCGTGGATGCCGGCGCGGAAGTCGTGGGCGTCGCGGATCATCGGCGAGCGGGCGGTGCGCGCGATCGCGGTCTCGACCTCCTTCTCCACCGACGCCAGCGTGCCCTCCACGATCTCGACGAGGATCGGGTCAGCCGCGCTCTTCGGGCGCTCGGGCTCAACCGCGCTCTTCGGGCGCTCCTGCTCAACCGCGCTCTTCGGGCGCTCCACGCCGCACCTCCACATTGCCGTACTCGTCCACCGTCGCGGTGAACCCGGGATGGACGGGGATGGTCGAGCCGTACTCCTCGATCACCGCGGGGCCCTCGACCACGGCCCCGGCGTCCAGCGCGGCGCGCTGCAGGATCGGCGTGTCGTGCTCCTCCTCGAAACGCACCCGCCGCGTCGCCGGCTCCGCCTCGACCTTCGGGTACGGCCGGCGCCGGATCGGCGGCCGGTTGATCGGCCCGATGCCGGACACGCGAAGGTTGACCCATTCGACGCCCTGGCGGGGGTCGTCCCGGTAGGCGTAGCCGTACAGGCGCTCGTGGGCGTCGTGGAATCGCTCGACGACCTGGGCGCGCCACGCCTCGTCGATCGGCCCCGGCGGGGCCGCGACGCGCACCTCGTACGCCTGGCCGTAGTAGCGCAGGTCGGCGCTGCGGGCATGGACGGGCTCGTCGAAGCCCTCGCGTTCGAGGGCGTCCGCCGCCTCGCCCTCCAGCTCGCCGAAGATCCGCGCCGCGGCCTGGAGCGAGAGGTCCCGGGTGACGTACGTACGCACGTAGTCGTTGCGGACGTCCACCGTGAGCAGCCCGAACGCGGAGACGTTGCCCGGCTCGGGCGGCACGATCACGGCGGGCAGGCCCAGGACGTCGATGAGCCGGCACGCCAGCAGCGGCCCCGACCCGCCGAACGTCACGAGCGGGAAGTCCCGCACGTCCAGCCCGCGCTTGACGGTGATCTGCCGGATCGCGTTGCTCTGGTTGAAGGCGCTGATCTCCAGGATGCCCGTGGCGGTGCGCTCGGGGCCGAGGCCGAGCTTGCCCGCCAGCGCCTCGATCCCGGCGCGGGCCGCGTCCACGTCCAGCGGGATCTCGCCGCCGAGCAGGTGCGGCGGGACGCGGCCGAGGAAGACGTGCGCGTCGGTGACCGTCACCTCGGTGCCGCCCCGGCCGTAGCAGAGCGGTCCGGGGTCGGCGCCGGCCGACCTGGGGCCGACCTTCAGCGTGCCCTCGGGCGAGATCCACGCGATCGAGCCGCCGCCCGCGCCCACGGTCACGATGTCGATCATGGGGACTTTGACCGGGAAGCGGCCGACGGAGCCCTCGGTGGTGACGGACGGCTCGCCGTCGATCACCACGGCGACGTCCGTGGAGGTGCCGCCGCCGTCCAGGGTGATCACCGACGGATGGCCGGCGTTGGCGGCCAGCATCGCCGCGCCGAGCGCGCCCGCGGCCGGCCCCGACAGCACGGTGGTGATGGGCTGGTTGACGACCTCGCGGGCCGACAGCACGCCGCCGTTCGACTTCATGACGGAGAACGGCATGCCGAGCCGGGCGGACAGGTCGGCGATGTAGCGCCGCATGACGGGCTTGACCGCGGCGTCGACCAGGGTGGTGACCGAGCGCTCGTACTCGCGGTACTCCCGCAGCACGTCGCTGGAGACGGAGACGACCGCGTCGGGGTGCTCGCGGGCCAGCACGTCGCGCATGCGCCGCTCGTGCTCCGGGTTGGCGTAGGAGTGCAGGAAGCACACGCCGATCGCGGTGATGCCGCGCGCCCGGAACCAGCGGGCCACCTCGACGGCCTGGTCCTCGGCGAACGGGCGCACCTCGGCGCCCGTGTGGTCGAGCCGGCCGCCGACGGTCCTGACGAGGTGCACGGGGACGATCCGCGGCGGCTTGACCCAGAAGTACGAGTTGCCGTAGCCGTCGGGGACGCTCTGCCGGCCGATCTCCAGGACGAACTCGAAGCCCTCGGTCGTCACGAACCCGAGCCCCTCGATCCGGTCCTCCAGGAGCTGGTTGGTGGCGACCGTGGTGCCGTGGACCACCGAGGCCACGTCCAGCTCGCCCAGCTTGCGCACGCCCGTGACGAAGCCGTCGGCCGGGTTGGCCGGCGTGGAGGGCGTCTTCGTGGTGACGATCTCACCGGTGTCCTCGTCCACCGCCACGACGTCGGTGAAGGTGCCACCGGTGTCGACGCCGATGCGCACGTTACGCATCCCGCCTCCACGGCGACCGGGCGCTGTCTGTGACCACGCTTCCTCCTGAGGTTTCAGGGGAGAAATGTCCCACGAGGTCAGGGAACACGCCAAGCCCGATAAGGTGGCACCCCGTGACCGACCTGTCTGCCCTGTCCCCCGCTCCACCTGGTACCCGCGACGCGGTGCTCAAGTTCTTCTTCGGCCCCATGGACTGCGGCAAGTCCACGCTGGCCCTGCAGATGAACTACAACCACGGCCGCCAGGGCAGGCGCGGTCTGGTGCTCACCAAGCACGACCGGTCGGGCGGCCCCCAGGTCACCAGCAGGATCGGGCTCGGCCTGGAGGCGATCGAGGTCGAGGACTCCCTGGACCTGGTCGAGCTGGTCCGCGCGCACGACCGCGTCGACTACCTCATCTGCGACGAGGCGTGCTTCTACACGGTCGAGCAGATCGAGCAGCTCGCCGACGTCGTGGACGACCACGGGGTGGACGTGTACGCGTTCGGGCTGGCCTCGGACTTCCGCTCGGTGATGTTCCCGGCGGCGCAGCGGCTGTTCGAGCTGGCCGACGAGGTGTGCCGGCTCCAGGTCGAGGTGCTGTGCTGGTGCGGGCGCCCTGGCCTGCTCAACGGGCGGATCGTGGGCGGGGAGCTGGTGCGGACGGGCGAGCAGGTGGTGATCGGCGACACGGACCTGGCCGCCGACCGGTCGCCGGTCCGCTACCAGGTCCTGTGCCGCCGTCACCACCGCTCGGGCCTGCTGGGCGAGGGCACGCTCTGACTTCTCCGCGGTGTCAGACGGCGCAGGATCCGTCGTCGCACGCCTCACCGGGGGCGGCGAGCAGCGTGACGGGGGTCTGCCCGGTGCGCTCGGCGACCTCGTCGATGGCGGCCGCGAACGTCTCCTCCGGCTGCGCGCCCGACACGGCGAACTTCTCCTCGAACAGGAAGAGCGGCACCCCGCTGATCCCGAGCCCCGCGGCGCGGTCGAGCTGCTCCCTCACCTCGGCGGCGCCCTCGCCGGTGTCCCGCACCCCGGTCTCGGCGGCCAGCCCGGCGAGCACGTCCGGGTCGGCGACGTTCAGGCCGTCGGTGAAGTGGGCGCGGAACAGCCGCTCGGCCATCTCCTCGCCGCGCCCCTGGCGGGAGGCGAGCTCGACCAGCCGGTGCGCCTCGAAGGTGTTGGCGCTGACCGCCCGGTCGAAGCGCAGCTCCAGGCCGTCACCGGCCGCCGCCTCCACGACCCGGCCGGTCGTGCGCGCCACGTCGGGGCCGAACTTCCGCGCCAGCGCGTCGAGCAGCGGCTCGCCCTCGGCCGGGGCCTCGGGGCTGAGCTGGAACGGCCGCATCGTGACCTCCAGGGTGCCGCCGCGGGCGCGGAACCGCTCGGCCGCGCGGGCGAAGCGGGTATGCCCGATGTAGCACCACGGGCAGGCGACGTCCGAAAATATCTCCACCTTCATGTACGTCGGCAACCGCGCCGCGATGCCGGACATTCCGGCCGCGCCGCTCTCCCGTTCCGCCCGGGGACGGCGGGCTCAGCCGGCGGTGAGCTCCTCCAGCCGGTACGGCAGGTAGGCCGAGTCGTCCACCAGCGCCGACGCGCCGCGCCACCAGCCGAACCACTCGCCGCTGCGCCACATCCAGTCGGCCCGCTCGATGGCCGCCACCACGTCGCCGACCGTCCGCCACGGCTCGCCCACCTGCTCCAGCGTGGCGCCGTGCCGTACGGCCCAGTCGCGCAGGATCCCGGCCGCGTCCTCCTCCACCTCGCGGGCGTACGGGTCGGGGTCCTCGCCCGGCAGCCGGTGCGGCCCCAGGCCGGCGGCCACGCCCCAGCTCCACTGCGCCTCGGCGGGCCGGGAGTAGCGCAGCGAGTGGAAGTCGAGGTTCGAGCCGAGCTCCTCGTCGGGGCGGCGGGTGACGACCGCGTCGAGCCGGCCGCCCGCGTCGAAGTGCACGACCAGCCGCTCTCCGGGCCGCGCGGCCTCCGGGAGGGCGAACCGGTCCTCCGCCTGCCACGAGTTCAGGTCCACCTCGGCGACGGGGGGTCCCCAGAGCGCGTCGGCGGTGTCGTCGGCGATCCAGGCGGCCAGCATCTCCAGCGCGGTGAGATCGGTCCACGGCTCGATCGCCAGGGCCGTGCCGAGCACCTCGTCCGGCGCGGGCAGCTTGCCGCCGCGCGTCCGGCCCCACCACTGCGTGCCCAGGTCACGGGTGCCGACCACCAGCGCGGCGACGGCGGCCAGCTCGGCCGAGCGCCGGGTCAGGGCCGCGCCCAGCGCGAGATCGAGACACCGGTCGACCCGCTCGTCGCCGAGCTCGGCGCGGGCGTCGCCGACCAGCGTCTCGGCCGTCGGGCGCTCCTCGCCGAGGAGGTCGCGCACGACTCTTCTGGCCTCGGTCCTTGCGTCTTCAGCATGTGCCTGCCGCATACCGCCACGCTACGCCGGGAGATCCTTTTCCGCGAGGGGCGGTCCGGCATTCCCGCAGGCCCCGCCCGCACGCCCCGCTTTCCGGCCCTGCTCGGCGCCCGTTTCGGGCCCGCCGGCCGCCGCTGCGGTCCGCGCCGCCGTCAGGCCCGGGTCAGCCGTGCCGACCGCCCGAGCGGGCCAGGAGCCGGCCCACCGCCACGCCCGCCAGCGCCACCCCGGCTCCCATGCCGAACGAGGCCAGCATCACCCACGGACGCGTCTCCGTGCGGGCCCCGGCCGGCGCGCGAGCGGCCGGCCGGGG